>NZ_JBHJTL010000068.1:0-44457 GCF_042264065.1 Streptomyces sp. NPDC056222
GCCCCGGAACCGATCGGTTCCGGGGCGCCCCTTCTTCTTGCAGAGATCGTCAGCGCATCTTTCCGCCGCGCGGCATCCGCATGCCCTTCGGCATCGGGCCCTTCGGCAGGGGCATGTTGCTCATCAGGTCGCCCATGGCGCGCAGCCGGTCGTTGGCCGCCGTCACCTGCGGGCCGGAGAGCACCCGCGGCAGCTTCAGCATGGTCGTACGGACCTTCTTCAGCGGCACCTGGCCCTCGCCGTTGCCGACGACGATGTCGGTCACCGGAACGTCCACGACGATCCGGGCCATCCGCTTCTTCTCGGCCGCGAGCAGCGACCGCAGGCCGTTCGGGTTGCCCTCGCCGACCAGCACGATGCCGGCCTTGCCGACCGCGCGGTGCACGACGTCCTGGTTCTTGTTCATCGCGACCGCCGGGGTCGTCGTCCAGCCGCGCCCGACGTTCTGCAGGACGGCGGCCGCCGCGCCGGGCTGCCCCTCCATCTGACCGAAGGCCGCGCGCTCGGCACGTCGTCCGAAGATGATCGCCATCGCCAGCAGCGCCAGGATGAAGCCCAGGATGCCCAGGTAGACCGGGTGCCCGATCAGGAAGCCGATCGCGAGGAGAACGCCGAGTACGACGATGCCCACGCCCGCGACGACAAGCCCGACCTTCGGGTCGGCCTTTCGGGTCATCTTGTACGTGAGGGCGATCTGCTTCAGTCGCCCCTGGTTCGCAGCGTCACCGCTGCCCGTGTTTGCAGTCCTCGCCATGTCCTGAAGTTTACGTGGCCCGAGAGGCGCGGCCAGCCACCGCCTCCATCACATGCTGGGCCTCGACCCGGTCCTTGGCCCGGCGGCGGTCCTCCAGGACGGAGGTCCAGGCGTTGCGGCGGGCGGTCCGCTGGCCGCTGCCGAGCAGCACGGCCTCCACGGCCCGCAGGGCATCGGTGACGGACGGGATCGCGGTGGCGCGGACGTGGGTCGCGGCCTGCATGACGGGGTCCTCCCTCAAGCATGGATGAGATGAGGTGGGGGGCTGAGCGTGAGATGTCGCTCGCGTTGTGGCGGTGTGTGAACTCAGGCTCACAGACTGGTGTTACCAGCGCATGACTCGGTGGTCAAACACTGATGAAACGTTGATGCGGCCATCCGTACGAACCCGTGAACGCCGACGCGGCCCGTACGCACCCCCTGACCTGCGGGGGCGTACGGGCCGCGACGAATTCGGCCACTACTGGCCGGTAACTACTTGTGCTTGGATTCACACGGTCGGCGTGGTCACCGTCTCGCCGCGCTTCTCCATCGCCTGCTGGTACAGCCGGCCGGCCCGGTACGAGGAGCGGACCAGCGGGCCCGACATCACACCGGAGAAGCCGATCTCGTCGGCCTCCTCCTTGAGCTCCACGAACTCATGCGGCTTCACCCAGCGCTCCACGGGGTGGTGGCGTACCGACGGGCGCAGGTACTGCGTGATCGTGATGAGCTCGCAACCGGCGGCGTGCAGCTGCTGCAGCGCCTCGCTGATCTCCTCGCGGGTCTCGCCCATGCCCAGGATCAGGTTCGACTTCGTGACCAGACCGTAGTCACGGGCCTTCGTGATGACGTCCAGCGAGCGCTCGTAGCGGAAGCCGGGGCGGATCCGCTTGAAGATCCGCGGCACCGTCTCGACGTTGTGCGCGAAGACCTCGGGGCGGGAGGCGAAGACCTCCGCCAGGAGCTCCGGCACCGCGTTGAAGTCGGGGGCGAGCAGCTCGACCTTCGTACGGCCGTCGGCGCGGCCCGCGGTCTGCTCGTGGATCTGGCGCACGGTCTCCGCGTACAGCCAGGCGCCGCCGTCCTCCAGGTCGTCGCGCGCGACGCCGGTGATGGTGGCGTAGTTCAGGTCCATCGTGACGACCGACTCGCCGACACGGCGGGGCTCGTCACGGTCCAGCGCCTCGGGCTTGCCCGTGTCGATCTGGCAGAAGTCGCAGCGCCGCGTGCACTGGTCACCGCCGATGAGGAAGGTGGCCTCGCGGTCCTCCCAGCACTCGAAGATGTTGGGACAGCCCGCCTCCTGGCAGACCGTGTGCAGCCCCTCGCTCTTCACGAGGCTCTGCATCTTCGTGTACTCGGGGCCCATCTTCGCCCGGGTCTTGATCCACTCGGGCTTGCGCTCGATGGGGGTCTGGGCGTTACGGACCTCAAGGCGCAGCATCTTGCGTCCGTCGGGTGCGACTGCGGACACGACCGGCTCCCTGTAGCTTCGATTCTTCGGCGCACACCAGGGTACGCCCGTTGTTCATGCGGTTTTGTTTACGCCTGGGCAACCTATGGCCAGAGCCCGGCATTCCCTAGGCGTTCGCCTCTACGGGAGAGGTCTCGATCTCGCGCGGCTTCAGCTCCGCGTTCTCCAGGACCGCCCGCAGGTGCTTCTCGACCACCGGCAGGACTTCCTCGATGGTGACGTCCCGACCGAGCTCGCTCGCCAGCGAGGCCACGCCGGCGTCCCGGATCCCGCAGGGGATGATCCGGTCGAACCAGGCGTTGTCCGGGTTCACGTTCAGGGCGAAGCCGTGCATCGTGACGCCCTTGGCGACCCGGATGCCGATCGCCGCCAGCTTGCGGTCCTCGCGGCGCTGCCCGGCGTTGGACGGGGCGTACTCCGGGCCGTTGAGGCGGGGGTCGAACTCCGGGTCGGTGAGGCGCGGGTCGAAGTCCAGCGAGAGTCCGCCGAGCGACGGGCGCTGTTCCACCGGATCGCCCAGCACCCAGACACCGCTGCGGCCCTCGATCCGGGTGGTCTCCACGCCGAACTCGGCGGCGGTGCGGATCAGCGCGTCCTCCAGACGACGGACGTGCGCGACGACGTCGACCGGGCGGGGCAGCTTCATGATCGGGTAGCCGACGAGCTGGCCCGGGCCGTGCCAGGTGATCTTTCCGCCGCGGTCCACGTCGACGACCGGTGTCCCGTCCAGGGGGCGCTCGCTCTCCTCCGTGCGCCGGCCCGCCGTGTACACGGGCGGGTGCTCCAGGAGCAGACAGGTGTCGGTGATCTCGTCGGCGAACCGGGCGGCGTGCACCTCGCGCTGCTTGTCCCAGGCCACCTGGTACTCGACGGCGTCGTCGCCGAAGCCCAGACGGACGAATCGCAGCTCACTCACGGCAGTGCCTCCTCCTGGGTACCGGTGCCGGGTTCCGGGGATCGTCCCGGGGCCGGCTCGGCACCATGCGTCATTCGCGCCCATGCCACTGTACGGCCGCCCGGCGGAAAGCCGTCCGGCAGGTGCGGAGGGCCGCGACGAGGGCGTTTGCGTCAGCGACGTCTCGGATCCTCACACGATCGGATGAATGTGGGGCGAAGGAGGCGGTATAGGCAGTGGGGGCCGCTAAATTCACGCCGTTCCATGAGGGTCCATACGGGCTCGCTCCGGGGCCCGGAAGGCAGGAGACCGCACAGCTGATGACGGAACGACCCCCGCAGCGCATCCCGAACCGCCAGCTCGCCGCGCTCATCGCCGAAGCCGGGTTCTCCAACGCGGGTCTGGCCAGGAGGGTGGACCAGCTCGGCCTGGAGCACGGACTCGACCTGCGGTACGACAAGACCTCCGTGACCCGTTGGCTGCGCGGTCAGCAGCCGCGGGGCACCACCCCCGCACTGATCGCCGAGGTCTTCACCCGGCGCCTGGGTCGTCGTCTCTCCGCGCAGGACCTCGGTCTGGACGCCTGCGCCCCCGTCTACGCGGGGCTGGAGTTCGCGGCGACGCCCGAGGAGGCGGTCGACATCGTCAGCGGGCTGTGGCGGAAGGACTCCGGCAGCCATGCCGAACTCCGCAAGATCGCCTTCACCCCGGCCGGGCTCGTGGTCCCCAGCCGCGACTGGCTGATCGGCCGGGCGGACGACCGGGTCGCGCGGGGGGACATCGCGGCACCCAACGGCCGTCCCGGCCCGGAGGGTCGGCTCGGCCAGGACGGCCGCCTCGGCCCGGACGGGCGGCTCGCGACGGAGGCCCGCCACGGCGCCGAGGCGCGTCCGGGCGGGGACGGCGGACGGCTCGCCACCGAAGCGCGCCGCCCGGTCCAGGACCCCCGGGTCCCGCAGCAGGGCAGGGTCTCCGTCCCTCGCCAGCGGGGCACCGACCGGGGCCCCGGGCAGCGGGTCTCCAGCGGTGACATCGCCGCACTGCGCTCCGTCGGCGAGCTCTTCCGCACCCTCGACCACGCCTACGGCGGCGGTCACGCCCGCCAGGCCCTCGTCCGCTACCTGGAGCACGAGGCCGAGCCGATGCTGCGCGGCACGTACGGCGAGTCCGTCGGACGGCGGCTCTTCGCCGCGGCCGCCGACCTGACGAGGCTGGCCGGCTGGACCTCGTACGACATCGCCGCCCACGGCCTGGCCCAGCGCTACTTCGTCCAGGCGCTGCGGCTTGCTCAGGCGGCGGGGGACCGCGCGTACGGCTCGTACGTCCTGATCACCATGAGCCGGCAGGCGGTGTACCTCGGCCACGGGCGCGAGGCCGTGCAGCTGGCGCGCGTCGCCCAGCAGGGCGTGGGCTCCTCCGCGCCGCCCGTCGTCCAGGCGCTGCTGCACGCGGTGGAGGCCCGGGGGCACGGGGTGCTCGGCGAGGCGCGGGCGTGCAGCGCGTCGCTCGCCCGTGCCGAGCGGGCCCTGGAGGCGGCCCGGCCGGGCGACGACGTGCCGTACTGGGCGCGGCCCTTCGACGAGGCGCAGCTCGCCGACGAGTTCGGGCACTGCCACCGGGACCTCCAGCAGTACCGCCCCGCGGCCCAGCACGCCGAACGCTCCCTGCAGCTGCGCGCCCCCGGCTTCGCCCGCAGCCGCCTCTTCTGCCGCGTGGTCCTCGCCTCGGCCCGGCTCGGCCTCGGCGAGCTTGACCAGGCGTGCGCGCTGGGCGCGGAGGCGGCGCAGCAGGCGTCCGAGATGCGCTCGGCGCGGGCGGTGGAGTACGTACGCGACTTCGAACGCCGCCTGGAGCCGTACCGCGACGCGGCGGCGGTCCGCACGTACCGCGACCGCGTGGCAGCAATCGGCTGACCCGGCGGGCCCACACGGGGGCCGGGGTTCAGGCCGCCTCCGTCGTCGACTCCTCCACCGCACGGACCCCCAGGTCTCCCAGGACCGCCTGGGCCGCGCGGCGGCCCGAGGACAGGGCGCCCTGGGGCGTGGACGTGTCGCGGTGGTCGCCGCAGACGTACAGGCCCGCGAGCAGCCGGACCGGCCGGCGCGGGTCGTGCGGCGGCGGCATCGCCGGAACCGCGTCAGGGGTGTGATGGAGCGCCAGCAGCTCCCACTCGTCCGTAGACGTGCCGTACAGCGTCGCGAGGTGCTTGCGGACCCGCCGCTCGGTGTCGTCCGGCGGAGTGCCCAGGACCGTCGAGGTGACGAGCACCCGGCCCGCCGGGGCCCGCGTGGGATCGACCGCGCTCATCACCGCCGTGTGCGCGACCGGGCCCCCCGGGTCGGACTCCAGGAGCAGCAGCGGATCGGGCGTCGGCGCGGCCGGAGCGGTGTGGTGCAGCACGGTGACCGGGTGGAAGGCGGGGGTCCGCAGCCCGGGCAGCAGCTCGGCGGCGGTGCGGGCGCCCGTCGCCAGCACCACCGAGCGGCACCGGAACACCCCGTGCTCCGCCGTCGCGACCCGGTCGACCGCGATGTCCGTGACCCGGACGCCCGTACGGACCGTGCCGGACGGCAGCGTCGCGGCCAGCAGGTCGGGCAGCGCCGCCGAGCCGCCCTGCGGCACGCACAACCGTCCCCGGGCGAACGCGCGCAGCGCCAGATCCGCCCAGCGGCTGGAGGTGGTGAGGTCGGGGTCGCCGAGCAGCGCGGCGATCAGCGGCCGCAGCACCCCCTGGACGGTACGGGCCGGCAGCCGGGCCGTCAGGGCCTCGCGCGCGGCCCGCTCCGGACGGGTCAGCAGCCGCTGCGCCGGTGTGGCCGCGAGCCGCGCCAGCGAGGCGCCGAGACGCGCCTGGTCGAGCGAGGCGGCCGGATGGCGCGGGGCGCTCGCAAGGGCGCGCGCCACCGTGAAAGCTCCCCCTACGCGCCGGGGCGGCTGGGGGGACCCCCAACCCACGCCCCGAGGACCCTGCGCGGACCCCCTCGCCGTACCCCGGGCCCCCCGCGCGACCCCCACGCGCCAGGGCGCGTGCGGGAACGGTTCGCCGACCCTGACGTACCGTCCGTCGCTGTGCACCAGAGCCCCCGGTGCGAACGGCCGCAGCGCCACCCCGCCCAGACCGGGCGTGCGGCACAGTTCGGCGTACGAGGCGGTCAGCAGCGGTCCGACCCGGTCGAGCCGGAAGCCGTCGACGTCGTCCGTGGTCATCCGGCCGCCGACCCGCGGCCCGGCCTCCAGGACCGTGACGCCGATTCCGGCGCTGGTCAGCCGGTGGGCGGCCGCGAGCCCCGCGATCCCGGCTCCCACGACGACGACGTCCGTGACGGCGTCCGAATGGCGTGCGGTACTGAGCACGTGCCCCTCCCCAGGTCGGCGCGGCTGGTGGGGTGCCTATGCCCCCAACAGACCCCAGGAATGCCCGCGTTCGCATTCAGGGCCTGCCAGCCTAGGCAGCGCTCCCACGGGTGCCAGCCGCGCGCGGCGGGGTGCACGAAGCACGGGCCGCACCCGCCGTGCTCCCCGCCCGTGGTCAGGCGGCGGCGCGGATCGCCTCGTCGATCGTGGGGAAGGCGAACCGGAACCCGGACTCCGACAACCGGCCCGGCAGCACCCGCTGACTGCCCAGCACATCCTGGGCGAAGTCCCCGAGTACGAGCCTGAGCGCCGGCGCGGGGACCGCGCAGACCGTGGGACGGCGCAGCACACGGCCCATCGCCGCCGTCACCTCGCGGTTGGTGACCGGCTCGGGGGCCGTCAGATTCACCGGGCCCGAGAGGGAGTCGGTCTCGATCAGATGCCGCAGGGCGGCCACCTCGTCGTGCAGCGAGATGAAGCTCCAGTACTGGCGGCCATCGCCCATCCGGCCACCCACACCGGCACGGAAGACCGGGAAGAGCCGGCCCCACGCCCCGCCCTCGCGGGCCACCACCAGACCCGTGCGGGCGTACGCGACCCGGATACCGGCCTCCTCGGCGGGGGCCGCCGCGGCCTCCCACTCCACGCACACCGACGGCAGGAAACCCTCGCCCGCGGGTGCGCTCTCGTCCACGGCGCGCGAGCCGGTGTCGCCGTAGTAGCCCAACGCCGTGCCGCACACCAGGACCTTCGGCGGATCGGCGAGCGAGGCGAGGGCCTGGGAGATCGCCGTCGTACCGCGTACGCGGCTGTCGCGGATCTCCTTCTTGTACGCCTCGTTCCAGCGGCGCTCACCGACGCCGGCGCCCGCCAGATGCACGACCGCGTCGACGCCGACGAGCCCCGCCGCGTCCACGTACAGCCGCGCCGGGTCCCACTCGACCTCGTCCGCGGTCCGGGCGGGCCGCCGTACCAGCCGGAGCACCTGATGACCGTCGGCGCGCAGCGAGCGCACCAGAGCGGAGCCGATGAGTCCGGAGGCGCCGGTGACCGCGATTCGGGAGCGTTGCATGGGGACATCCTGCCCTCCCCGGTCCGCACATGGCACAGTTGCCGACATGATCGCGCCGGAGACGCACATACGACGGGCCCTTCCCGCCGACGAGAACGCTCTCGGGGAGCTGGACCGCGCCACCTGGTCGCCGCTGCACGCCGTGATGCCCGCACCGGAACCCCCGTACGAACCGTTCTTCGACGAACGGCACCGGCCCGAGGACTATCTGGTCGCGGAGCAGGGGCAGACCGTCGTCGGCTATCTGCGGCTCGTGCCGCCCACCCCGCTCGCCTGCAACGCGCACGTCCGCCAGATCCAGGGCCTCGCCGTCGCCGAGAGCGCCCGCGGCCGGGGCGTGGCCCGCGCGCTGCTGCGCGCCGCCATGGAGGAGACCCGGCGGCAGGGCGGCACCCGGCTCACCCTGCGCGTCCTCGGCCACAACAAGCCCGCCCGCGCCCTCTACGCCTCCGAGGGCTTCGTGGTCGAGGGCGTCCTGCCCGGCGAGTTCTTCCTGGACGGCGCGTACGTCGACGACGTCCTGATGGGCCGCGCGGTCACGCCGTAGGCGCTGTCCGGCGGATCATGGCCGAGCCCTGGGGGCGTGCGGCGGATCATGGCCGAGGCCTGGGGTGCCCGCGGATCATGGCCGGACTTCCCCCTAGGGGCGCCCGGCCTCCCGGGGTGTCAACGGGGCCATCCCGCCCATGAGTTCGCGCAGGCACCGCACCGCCAGCTCGGCCGGTGCCCCCTTGCCCCGTACCGGCGCGTCCGTCTCCGCCCATGCCTCCAGGGCCACCCGGATCGCGTCGGTGGCCGCCGCCGCCGCGAGCCGTACCTCCAGCGGGTCGGCGTCCGGGCCGGCCAGCTGGGCCACCACGGCCAGCAGCTTCTCCTCCGACTCCTGGTTGACCCGGTACCAGACCGCCCGCAGCGCCGGGTCCGTGGCGGCCGCGCGCAGCAGCCCCCGCGTCCATCGCAGCCCCTCCGCGGCCTCGTCGTCGGCCGCCGCGAGCGCCTCCCTGATCGACCGCTCCAGCGCGGTCGGCACGGTCGAACCCGGCTCCGCCGCCGCGAGCGACTCACGCCAGCGGTCCGCGCCGCCCGCCAGGAGCGGGGCGACGGCGTCCTGCTTGGAGCGGAAGTAGCGGTAGAAGGTCCGCAGCGCGACCCCGGCGCGCAGGGCGATGTCCTCGGCCGTGGTGCCGTCCGGGCCGCGCTCGGTGAAGAGCTCGGCGGCGGCCCGGGCGATGTCGAGCTGGGTGGCGGCCTTGCGGCGCTCCGTCAGGGAGGGGGGCTTGGTGCTCACCGTACGAAGGGTACGCCCCGCCTCTGCCGACCATGCATTTCATGCAGATGTGGCAAAACGTGCCACATGGACGTACGGTGTCCGTACATCGTGAGGCTCGCCACCGAGAGCCCTCGTCGTCGAGAGGTCGGACAGGACATGAACCGCTACGAAGGACGCCGCGCACTGGTCACCGGTGGCGGCTCGGGCATCGGCCAGGCCACCGTGCTGCGCATACTCGCCGAGGGCGGCAGCGTCGTCGCCGCGGACATCAGCGAGGAGGGCCTGAAGGACACCGTCGCCAAGGCGGACGCGGCCGACGGCCGACTGACCACCGTCGTCCTGGACGTCGCCGACGAGGCCTCGGTGCGCGCGGCCGTCGCCACCGCCGTCGGGACGCTGGGCGGCCTGGACGTCCTGGTCAACGCGGCGGGCATCCTGCGCTCCTCGCACACCCACGAGACCAGCCTCGACTCCTTCGAGCAGGTCCTCCGGACCAACCTGACCGGCACCTTCCTGGTGATCCGCGAGGCGATCCCCGCGCTCCTGGAGGGCAACGGCTCCGCCGTGGTCAACTTCTCCTCCACCTCGGCGATGTTCGCCCACCCGTACATGGCCGCCTACGCGGCCAGCAAGGGCGGCATCCAGTCCATGACCCACGCCCTCGCCGCCGAGTACGCCAAGCAGGGCATCCGCTTCACCGCCGTCCAGCCCGGCTCCATCTCCTCCGGCATGACCGACGGCACCGGCGCCAGCCGCCGGTCCGTCGGCCCCGGCCTGCCCGAGGACACCGACTGGTCCCTCTTCGCCAAGCTCGCCCCCGCCCTCGGCCAGGGCTTCGCCGGACCGGAGACCGTCGCCGGCGTCGTGGCCATGCTGGCGAGCGAGGACGGGAAGTTCATTACCGGCACCGAGGTCCGCGTCGACGGCGGGACCCACTTCTGATGTCCTCCCTCGCCGCACGTGTCTTCGGCGGCCGGACCGCCGTCATCACCGGCGCCTCCTCCGGCATCGGCGCCGGGCTCGCCCGCCACGCCGCCGCACTCGGCATGAAACTGGTGCTCGCCGACATCGCCGCCGAACGCCTCGCCGCCTTCGCCGACGAGCTGCGCGCGACCGACACCCGGCCCGAGGTCGAGACCGTCGTCACCGACGTCGCCGACCCGGCCTCCGTCGACGCCCTCGCCGACCACGCGTACACCCGCTTCGGCGCCGTCGACCTGCTGGTCAACAACGCCGGGATCATGGCCATGGGTTACTCCTGGGAGATCCCCGCCGACCGCTGGGACGCGATGCTCCGGGTCAACATCGGCGGCTACGTCAACGGCATCCGCTCCTTCGTCCCACGGATGCTGGAGCGCGGCGAGCGGGCCTGGGTGGTGAACGTGTCCTCCATCGGCGGCCTGCTGCCCAGCCCGCTGATGGCGCCGTACAGCGCGACCAAGTTCGGCGCGCTGGCGCTGACCGAGTCGCTGCACTACGAGATGCGGATGAAGGGTGCCCCGATCCAGGTGTCCGTGGTGACCCCCGGCGCCGTCAAGAGCGAGATCTTCCGGGCGGCCCGCCCCGGCGCGGACGAAGCGCCCGAGGTCACGGGGTTCGCCGAGCGGCTGCAGACGCTCAGCGACGAGCACGGGCTGACGCCGGAGGAGCACGCCGAGCGGGTCTTCGCGCAGGTCGCGGAGGGGAAGTACTGGGTGGTCCCGCAGCCCGACACCCTCCACGAGGCGCTCCCCGCGCGGACGGACATGATCCTCGGCCAGGTGGACCCCGAGCTGCGGCTCGGCTGACGGACCGGTACGGACCTCGGGGTGGGGACGGTCCCCCGGGTCCGTACCTTCCATGGAGCCCGCGGCCTAGGCGCCGAAGCGCTCCCACAACCGTGGATAGCGCGCCGCGAGCGCGGCGTCGTCCTCCAGGTCGAACGCCACGCCCTCCGGCTCCGCCGGCTGCGGCGGAATCCCCAGATCCGGCGCCTCCGCGCCCGTGAGCTGCTCGTACGCCTCGTCGGCGGCGAAGCCCAACTCCTCGCCGTCCCCGTCGATCTCCTCGTCGAAGTCGACCAGCAGCTCGGCCAGCGCGTCGGGTTCGTGCACCGCGCCCTCGAAGACCTCCCGGCCCTGCCCGATCAGCCAGCACCGGAAGTAGTCGAAGCCGTCGTCGCCCGCCCCGTCGAGCAGCACCGCGGCCGCGCCCCACAGATCCCAGCGGTACGCGCGGTTGTAGCGGGCCTCGAAGTGGCGGGCGAAGTCGAGCACGGAGTCGGGGTCGAGCTGCAGCAGCCGCTCGACGAGCAGGTCGGCGTGTTCCTCGGGGTCGCCCTCGGCGGCCTCGCGGGTGGAGTCGATGATCTCCCAGAACTCCGTCTCGTCCATCACGGACCAAGCATCGACCTTGGGGGAGGGCGACGCACCCGGAAACGACCAAAATGAAACCGGACAGGAGATGTCGTACTTTCCTGTCACGCTCGTTCCATGGAGACGGAAACGAAGCCGCTCAGCGGCAGGATCGCACTGGTCGCGGGCGCGACGCGGGGCGCCGGACGGGCCATCGCGGTGGAGCTCGGCGCGGCGGGTGCCACCGTGTACGTGACCGGGCGCACCACCCGGGAGAAGGTCAGCGAGGTCGGCCGTACGACCGAGACCATCGAGCAGACGGCCGAGCTGGTGACGGCGGCGGGCGGCGAGGGCGTCGCCGTTCCCACCGACCATCTGGAGATCGACCAGGTCCGTGCGCTCGTCGAAAGGATCGACAAGGAGCAGGGCCGGCTCGACGTCCTGGTGAACGACGTCTGGGGCGGCGAGCACCTGATCGAGTTCGACAAGAAGGTCTGGGAGACCGATCTGACGGGCGGGCTGCGGATGCTGGAGCTCGGCGTGAAGACGCACGCGATCACCTCCCGCCTGGCGCTGCCCCTGCTGATCAGGAACCCCGGCGGCCTGGTCGTCGAGATGACCGACGGCACGGCCGAGTACAACACCCGCTTCCGGAACAACTTCTTCTACGACCTCGCCAAGACCGCGCCCCTCCGGATGGCGTTCGCGCTCGCCCACGACCTCGAGAGCGTGGGCGGCACCGCCGTCGCGCTCACACCGGGCTGGCTGCGGTCCGAGCAGATGCTCGCCGCGTTCGGCGTCACGGAGGAGAACTGGCGCGACGCGGTCGAGAGGATCCCCGGCTTCGCCATCGCCGAGTCGCCGGTGTACGTCGGCAGGGCGGTGGCGGCGCTCGCCGCCGACCCCGAACGGGCCCGCTGGAACGGCCGGTCGCTCGACAGCGGCCGGCTCGCGAAGGAGTACGGCTTCACGGACGCCGACGGCTCCCAGCCGGACGCGTGGGGCTTCATGATCGCGGGCGAGACGGGGGATCCGGACGTGGCGGACTACCGCTAGGGCGCGGGGGCGCGCGTGCGCGCGTCACGGGGGTGGGGGCGGCCGCCGGTTTCGGGCCGCCCGCGGGCGGTCAGGGACCGTGGACCCAGGCCGCCCGCCCCCGTTCAGTCGTAGAGCGCTCCGAGACCCCGTGCCGCCTCCGTGAAGCGGGCTCGCAGGGGAGCTGGAGCGAGGATCTCCGCCTCCGGGCCGAGAGCGAGCAGCTGGCTGAAGGCGACCTCCTCGTTCTCCACGCGGAGCGTCACCGTCACCCGGCCCTCGGCGTCCTCCGCGCCCGCCGCCAGCGCCTCCTCGGCCGCCGCGCGGTCCGTCGCGTACGGCAGTCGGCGCGCCCCCGCCTCCGAGAGCCGGAGCACGACCTCGGCGCGCAGGATCGACCGGGCGAACTCCGCGGCCCGCTCCGCCCAGAAGGCCGGCAGGTCGAACGCCTCGTCCCGTTCGAAACGCTCCTCGCCGACGGCCACGGCCGCGAAGCGGTCCACCCGGTAGGTACGGAACGCCGTGCCCGAACACGCGCACAGGTACCAGACCCCGGCCTTGAGAACCAGGCCGTACGGTGCCAGCTCGCGCTCCACCTCGGTGTCCCCGCGCCGGTAGCGGGCAGAGATCGACCGGTCGTCCCAGACCGCTTCCGCGATCGGGGCGAGCAACTCGGGCGTCTCCGGCTCCTGGTACCAGCCGGGGGCGTCCAGATGGAAGCGCTGGGCCGCCGACTCCGGGGCGTCGCGCAGCGAGGGCAGCAGCGCCGCGGACACCTTCAGACGGGCCGCCGACGCCGCGTCGTCGAGCCCCATGTCCCGCAGCGCGCCCGGCAGCCCGGACAGGAACAGCGCCTCGGCCTCGCCGCGCGCCAGGCCCGTCAGACGGGTGCGGTACCCGCCGATCAGCCGGTAGCCACCTGCCCGACCCCGGTCCGCATACACCGGAACCCCCGCCTCGGAGAGGGCGAGGGCATCACGGGTGATGGTCCGTTCGGACACCTCCAGCTCCTCGGCCAGTTCGGCCGCCGTCATCGACGGACGGGACTGGAGCAGCAGGACCATCTTGATCAGCCGGGCGGCACGCATGACCCCATCATGCGTGCCCGCACCGACGCTTCAAGGCTCGGTTCGCCTCCGGGCGCCCTCAGCGTGTGTCGACGGTCGATCGTGCTCGGTTCCTCGTTCCTCGGAACCTGCGCGCGTTCTCCCTTTCGACACCCGCGGGCGCCCTTCGGCTCACTCGCCGTCGGACCTCGTCAGAGGCCGTAGCGCTCGCGCGCCTCCTTCACGGCCGAGGCCGGAACCTCGCCGCGGCGGGCGAGCTGGGCGAGGGCCGCGACCACGATCGACTGCGCGTCGACACCGAAGTGGCGGCGGGCCGCCTCGCGGGTGTCGGAGAGGCCGAAGCCGTCCGCACCGAGCGAGGACCAGTCCTGCTCGACCCACTGGGCGATCTGGTCGGGGACCTGACGCATGTAGTCCGACACCGCGAGGACCGGGGACTCCACGCCCTCCAGCGCCTGGCGGACGTACGGGACCCGCTCCTCGCCGCGCAGCAGCGCCGCGTCGGCCTCCAGCGCGTCGCGCCGCAGCTCCGTCCACGAGGTCGCGGACCACACGTCGGCGCCCACGCCCCACTCGGCGGCGAGCAGCTTCTGCGCCTCCAGCGCCCAGTGGATGGCCGTACCGGAGGAGAGCAGCTGGATCCGCGAGGCGTCCGTCGGCAGGTCCAGGCCGGCCGACTCCGCCGTGTTGAAGCGGTACAGGCCCTTGATGATGCCCTCGTCGGCACCGGCCGGCTTGGCCGGCTGCGGCATCGGCTCGTTGTAGACCGTGAGGTAGTAGAAGACGTTCTGGTCCTCGCCCTCGGCGGCCTCGCCGTACATCCGGCGCAGACCCTCCTTGACGATCGCCGCGACCTCGTAGGCGAACGCCGGGTCGTACGACAGCGCCGCCGGGTTGGTGGCCGCGATCATCGGGGAGTGGCCGTCCGCGTGCTGGAGGCCCTCACCGGTCAGCGTCGTACGGCCCGCGGTGGCGCCGACGAGGAAGCCACGGCCGAGCTGGTCGCCGAGCTGCCACATCTGGTCGGCGGTGCGCTGCCAGCCGAACATCGAGTAGAAGATGTAGAAGGGGATCATCGCCTCGCCGTGCGTCGCGTACGACGACGAAGCGGCGATGAAGTCCGCCATCGAGCCGGCCTCGGTGATCCCCTCGTTGAGGATCTGGCCGTTGACGGCCTCCTTGTAGTACATCAGCTGGTCGCGGTCGACCGGCTCGTACGTCTGGCCCTTCGGCGAGTAGATGCCGAGCGACGGGAACAGCGACTCCATACCGAAGGTACGGGCCTCGTCCGGGACGATCGGGACCCAGCGCTTGCCGGTCTCCTTGTCGCGGATCAGGTCCTTCACGAGGCGGACGAACGCCATCGTGGTCGCCATCGACTGCGTGCCGGAGCCCTTGTCGAAGGCGGCGAACGCCTTCTCGGCCGGGGCCGGCAGCGGGGCGAGCGGCTGGACGCGACGGGCCGGGGCCGGGCCACCGAGGGCCGCCCGGCGCTCCTGGAGGTAGCGGACTTCCGGGGAGTCGGCGCCGGGGTGGCCGTAGGGCACCACGCCGTCGACGAACTGCGCGTCCGAGATCGGCAGGCCGAGCAGGTCGCGCATGTTCTTGAACTCGTCCACCGAGAGCTTCTTCATCTGGTGGTTCGCGTTCTTGGAGGCGAAGCCCTCGCCGAGGGTGAAGCCCTTGACGGTCTGCGCGAGGACGACCGTCGGCGCGCCCTTGAACTCCAGCGCGGCCTTGTACGCGGCGTAGACCTTGCGCGGCTCGTGGCCACCGCGCGAGAGGTGGAAGCACTCCAGGATCTTGTCGTCGCTCAGCAGCTGCGCCATCGCGACGAGCGCCGGGTCGGAGCCGAAGAAGTCCTGGCGGATGTAGGCGGCGTCGCGGGTCTGGTACGTCTGGACCTGCGCGTCCGGGACCTCGCGGAGGCGGCGGACGAGGGCGCCGGTCGTGTCGAGCGCGAACAGCTCGTCCCAGGCGCCGCCCCACAGCGACTTCACGACGTTCCAGCCGGCGCCGCGGAACTGGGCCTCCAGCTCCTGCACGATCTTGAAGTTGGCGCGGACCGGGCCGTCGAGGCGCTGCAGGTTGCAGTTGATGACGAAGGTCAGGTTGTCCAGACCCTCGCGGGCGGCGAGTGCGAGTGCCGCGGTCGACTCGGGCTCGTCCATCTCGCCGTCACCGAGGAACGCCCACACGTGCGAGGACGAGACGTCCTTGATACCGCGGTTGGTGAGGTAGCGGTTGAAGCGCGCCTGGTAGATGGCGGAGAGCGGGCCCAGACCCATGGAGACGGTCGGGAACTCCCACAGCCAGGGGAGGCGGCGCGGGTGCGGGTAGGAGGGGAGGCCGTTGCCGCCCGACTCCTGCCGGAAGTTGTCGAGGTGTGCCTCGTTGAGGCGGCCGTCGAGGAAGGCGCGGGCGTAGATGCCGGGGGAGGCGTGGCCCTGGATGTAGAGCTGGTCGCCGGAGCCGGCGGCGTCGCCGGACTCCTTGCCCTTGAAGAAGTGGTTGAAGCCGGTCTCGTAGAGCCAGGCGGCGGAGGCGAAGGTGGCGATGTGGCCGCCGACGCCGTGCTTGGCTCCGCGGGTGACCATGGCGGCCGCGTTCCAGCGGTTCCAGGCGGTGATCTTCCGCTCCATCTCCTCGTCGCCGTCGATGACGGGCTCCGCGGAGGTGGGGATGGAGTTGACGTAGTCCGTCTCCAGCAGCTTGGGCAGGGCGAGGCCCGCGCCCTCGGCGTGCTGCAGCGTGCGGCGCATCAGGTAGGCGGCCCGGTGCGGGCCGGCGGCCTTGGTGACGGCATCCAGGGAGGCCGCCCACTCGGCGGTCTCCTCGGTGTCACGGTCCGGGAGCTGGTCGAGCTCGCTCGGAATCTTGCCTACGGGATCGGTCATGATCGCCGCCTTCCGGACAGGTGGGGGTGGAGAAGGGGTGCCTTGTCTGGCAGGACAGGGCGAAGGGCCGGGTAGCGGCCCGCCGAAGACTGTAAGCCGCCGATCGATGATCGATCAAAGGGTTGAAGGAGAAAACCTCTTCAGATCGAGAAAGTCGGCACAGGGTGCCGCGAAAAGGGGCACCGGGTGCCTTGTTTTCGCAGGTGAGAGGGCGAATGAGAGGGGGGTCGCACGAATGAGCGGACCCACCGGGGGTGGGTCCGCTCAGGAGGTGCTCAGGAATCGATCGGGACGTACGCAGGAGGTACGAGGCTGATTCAGGCCCTCGGCGCGCAGCCGAGGACATGGGCCTTGACCAGGGCGCCGATGTTCGGATCGCCGCGGCGGAAGGCCTCCACGAGCTCCTGGTGCTCCTCCGCGTACGACTTCTGGACCGTGCCGAGCCAGCGGATCGACAGCGCCGTGAACACCTCGATGCCCAGGCCCTCCCAGGTGTGCAGCAGCACGCTGTTCCCCGCGGCCTTCACCAGCTCCCGGTGGAAGGCCACCGTGTGCCGCACCTGCGCCGTCCCGTCGGCCGTCCGGTCCGCCTCGTACAGGGCCGTCACATGCGGCTCCAGGGTCGAACAGTCGGCCGCGAGACGCGTCGCCGCCAGCTCCGCCGCGATCTGCTCCAGACCCGCCCGGACCGGGTAACTCTCCTCCAGGTCGGCCGCGGTGAGGTTCCGGACCCGTACGCCCTTGTTCGGCGACGACTCGATCAGCCGCAGCGACTCCAGCTCGCGCAGCGCCTCACGCACCGGCGTCTGGCTGACCTCCAGCTCCGTGGCGATACGGCGCTCGACGATCCGCTCGCCCGGCTTCCAGCGACCGCTGACGATGCCCTCCACGATGTGCTCGCGGATCTGTTCGCGCAGCGAGTGGACGACGGGCACGCTCATGAAGCCGCTCCTTAGGGACGCGTTGACACTCAAGACAATACGGCGGCGCCCCCACCCGGAAACACTTCCAGGTGGGGGCGCCGCAGGTGAGGCTTGTTACAGCTCAGTAGCTTGCGCTCACAGGCCGAGCTCGACCTCGAACTCGCCGGCCTCCAGGATCGCCTTGACGGCCGTCAGGTAACGGGCCGCGTCGGCGCCGTCCACCAGGCGGTGGTCGTAGGAGAGCGCGACGTACGTCATGTCGCGGATCGCGATCGTCTCACCCAGGTCAGGGTGGTTCACGACGACCGGACGACGGACCGTGGCACCGATGCCCAGGATGGCGACCTGGTTCGGGGGCACGATGATCGTGTCGAACAGCGCACCGCGCGAGCCGGTGTTGGAGATCGTGAAGGTCGCACCGGCGAGGTCGTCCGGCGTGATCTTGCTGGCGCGGACGGCGCCCGCGAGCTCCGCGGTCTTCTTGGCGATACCGGCGATGTTCAGGTCGCCCGCACCCTTGATGACCGGGGTCATCAGACCCTTCTCGGAGTCCACGGCGATGCCGATGTTCTCCGAGTCGAAGTACGTGATGGTGCCCTCGTCCTCGTTGATCCGGGCGTTGATGACCGGGTGGGCCTTCAGCGCCTGGGCCGCCGCCTTCACGAAGAACGGCATCGGGGACAGCTTGACGCCCTCACGGGCGGCGAAGGAGTTCTTCGCCTGGTTGCGCAGCTTCATCAGCTTGGTGATGTCGACCTCGACGACCGAGGTCAGCTGGGCCTGGCCGTGCAGCGCCTTCATCATGTTGTCGCCGATGACCTTGCGCATCCGCGTCATCTTGACGGTCTGACCGCGCAGCGGGGAGACCTCGAGGGCCGGGGCCTTCGACGCGGCCGGAGCGGCGGCGACGGGGGCCGGGGCGGCCTTCTTGGCCTCGGCGGCCGCGAGGACGTCCTGCTTGCGGATACGGCCGCCGACGCCGGTGCCCTTGACGGACGCCAGCTCGATGCCGTTCTCCGCGGCGAGCTTACGGACCAGCGGGGTCACGTAGGCGCCGTCCTCCGCCGGCTGTGCGGCGGCGGGGGCGGCCGGGGCCGGGGTGACCGGAGCCGGAGCGGCCACGGGGGCCGGAGCGGCGACCGGGGCGGCGGGCGCGACCGGAGCCGGAGCGGCGACCGGGGCGGCCGGAGCCACGGGGGCGGGGGCCGGAGCGGCCGGAGCCGGGGCGGCCGGGGCCGGAGCGGCGGCGGGGGCCGGAGCGGCAGCCGGGGCCGGGGCGGCCGGAGCGGCACCCGCGGCACCGATGACGGCGAGCTTGGCGCCGACCTCGGCGGTCTCGTCCTCGGCGACGACGATCTCCAGCAGGACACCCGAAGCCGGGGCCGGGATCTCGGTGTCGACCTTGTCCGTGGAGACCTCGAGCAGCGGCTCGTCGGCCTCGACGGTCTCGCCGACCGACTTCAGCCAGCGGGTGACGGTGCCCTCGGTGACCGACTCGCCGAGCGCCGGCAGGACCACGTCCGTACCGGTGGCGGCACCGGCCGGAGCCGCGGCGGGGGCCTCGGCCACGGGGGCCGGAGCGGCGGGGGCCTCGGCGACCGGCGCCGGAGCGGCCGGAGCGGCGGGGGCCTCGGCCGCGGCCGGAGCCGGGGCGGCGGCCGGCGCACCGGTGCCGTCGTCGATGATCGCCAGCTCGGCGCCGACCTCGACGGTCTCGTCCTCGGCGACCTTGATGGAGGCCAGGATGCCCGAGGCGGGGGCGGGGATCTCGGTGTCGACCTTGTCGGTCGAGACCTCGAGCAGCGGCTCGTCGGCCTCGACACGCTCACCCTCGGCCTTGAGCCAGCGGGTGACGGTGCCCTCGGTGACGCTCTCGCCGAGCGCCGGCAGGGTTACGGAAACCGACATGGTTTCAGTTGCTCCTAACGAATTGCGGAAAGTGGTCGTCGCGCCCGTGGATGACGTGAGCGTCAGTCGTGGGAGTGCAGAGGCTTGCCGGCCAGCGCCAGGTGCGCCTCGCCGAGCGCCTCGTTCTGCGTCGGGTGGGCGTGGATGAGCTGCGCGACCTCGGCCGGCAGCGCCTCCCAGTTGTAGATCAGCTGCGCTTCGCCGACCTGCTCGCCCATGCGGTCACCGACCATGTGGACGCCGACCACGGCACCGTCCTTGACCTGGACGAGCTTGATCTCGCCCGCGGTCTTCAGGATCTTGCTCTTGCCGTTGCCCGCGAGGTTGTACTTCAGGGCGACGACCTTGTCCGCGCCGTAGATCTCCTTGGCCTTGGCCTCGGTGATACCGACGGAGGCGACCTCGGGGTGGCAGTACGTCACCCGCGGCACGCCGTCGTAGTCGATCGGAACGGTCTTCAGACCCGCCAGTCGCTCCGCCACCAGGATGCCCTCGGCGAAGCCCACGTGCGCGAGCTGCAGGGTCGGGACGAGGTCGCCGACCGCGGAGATCGTGGGCACGTTGGTACGCATGTACTCGTCGACGAGGACGTAGCCGCGGTCCATCGCGACGCCCTGCTCCTCGTAGCCGAGACCGGACGAGACCGGGCCGCGGCCGATGGCGACGAGCAGGACCTCCGCCTCGAAGGTCTTGCCGTCGGCCAGGGTGACCTTGACGCCGCTGTCGGTGTACTCGGCGGACTGGAAGAAGGTGCCGAGGTTGAACTTGATGCCGCGCTTGCGGAAGGCGCGCTCAAGAAGCTTGGAGCTGTTCTCGTCCTCGACCGGGACCAGGTGCTTCAGGCCCTCGATGACGGTGACGTCCGTACCGAAGGACTTCCACGCGGAGGCGAACTCGACGCCGATGACACCGCCGCCGAGGATGATCGCGGACTCCGGGACGCGGTCCAGGGTCAGCGCGTGGTCCGAGGAGATGATGCGGTTGCCGTCGATCTCCAGGCCCGGCAGCGACTTCGGTACGGAGCCGGTGGCGAGGAGGACGTGACGACCCTCGACGCGGCGGCCGTCCACGTCGACGGAGGTCGGGGAGGAGAGGCGGCCGTGGCCCTCGATGTATGTCACCTTGCGGGAGGCGACCAGACCCTGCAGACCCTTGTAGAGGCCCGAGATCACATCGTCCTTGTACTTGTGGACGGCCTTGATGTCGATGCCCTCGAAGGAGGCCTTGACACCGAACTGCTCCGCCTCGCGGGTCTGGTCGGCGACCTCGCCGGCGTGGAGCAGGGCCTTCGTCGGGATGCAGCCGTTGTGCAGGCAGGTGCCGCCGAGCTTGTTCTTCTCGATCAGTGCGACGTCCAGGCCCAGCTGCGCTCCGCGCAGCGCCGCGGCGTAACCGCCGCTACCGCCGCCGAGGATCACTAGGTCGAAAACGGTGCTGGCGTCGTTCGCCACGTCACGTCCTCCATGCATGTGCGCCGCTCGCCGGCACCCTGTCCCGCTTCCGGGGGGATTGACCGGCCTGTCGGCTGGTGTTCGGCCGCTTTTATTTCGGCCCTGTGGTGGGGGCCCTGTCCTGCCGAGAACCCATCTTCGCACTTGTTGCCGGAAGGCGGGACGCGGGGCCGGTGTCTGAGACGGGGGGATCGTCCGTACGGCCGGGTAACAGAGGCGTACGAACCTACGGATTTCGTCGAGGGCGCAACGGATACGGCCCCGGGGAGCGGGTCCCCGGGGCCGTGTACGTCACACGACGGCTCAGAGCTCGCCGTCGGCCGTCCGCTCGGCCAGCTTCACCAGGGTGCGGACCGCGGAGCCCGTGCCGCCCTTGGGGGTGTAGCCGTACGGAGCGCCCTCGTGGAAGGCCGGGCCCGCGATGTCGAGGTGGGCCCAGGTGATGCCCTCGCCCACGAACTCCCGCAGGAACAGACCGGCGACCAGGCCGCCGCCCATCCGCTCGCCCATGTTCGCGATGTCCGCGGTCGGGGAGTCCATGCCCTTGCGCAGGTCCGCGGGGAGCGGCATCGGCCAGGACTGCTCGCCGACCTCCTCGGCGATCTCGTGGATCGCGGTGCGGTAGTCGTCGTCGTTGGCCATGATGCCGAAGGTCCGGTTGCCCAGGGCCAGCACCATCGCGCCGGTCAGCGTCGCCACGTCGACGATCGCGTCCGGGTTCTCCTCCGAGGCCCTGGTCAGCGCGTCGGCGAGGACGAGCCGGCCCTCGGCGTCGGTGTTGAGGACCTCGACGGTCTTGCCGCTGTACATGCGCAGCACGTCGCCGGGGCGGGTGGCCGAGCCCGACGGCATGTTCTCGGCCAGCGCCAGCCAGCCGGTGACGTTGACGGCCAGGCCGATGCGGGAGGCGGCGACGACCGCGGCGAACACGGCGGCGGCGCCGCTCATGTCGCACTTCATCGTCTCGTTGTGACCGGCCGGCTTCAGGGAGATGCCGCCCGAGTCGTAGGTGATGCCCTTGCCGACCAGCGCGAGGGTCTTCTCCGCCTCCGGGTGGGTGTAGGCGATCTTGACCAGGCGCGGGCCGCGGACCGCGCCCTTGCCGACGCCGAGGATGCCGCCGTAGCCGCCCTTGTCGAGCGCCTTCTCGTCGAGCACCTGCACCTTGAGGCCGTGCTCCTTGCCCGCGGCGGTGACGATGGCGGCGAACGTCTCGGGGTAGAGGTCGTTCGGCGGCATGTTGATCAGGTCGCGGGCGCGGTTGATCTCCTCGGTGAGCGCCAGCGCACGCTCGGCGGCGGCCTTGAAGGCCTTGTCACGCGGCTTGGCGCCGAGCAGGGCGACCTCGGCCAGCGGCTTCTTCGCGTCCTTGCCGTTCTTGCTTTCCTGGTACGCGGTGTAGGCGTACGCACCGAGCAGGGCGCCCTCGGCGATCGCCTCGGCGTCCTCGGCGGCGGTGATCGGCAGCGCGAACGCGGCCTTCTTGGCGCCGGTCAGGGTGCGGGCGGCGGTGCCGGCGGCGCGGCGCAGGGCCTCGGCGCCGTACGCCTGGCCGTCCTCGGGGGCGGAGCCCAGGCCGACGGCGAGCACGACGGGGGCCTTCAGGCCGGCGGGGGCGGGCAGCTTGATGGCCTCACCCTCGGCACCCGCGGCGCCCAGGGTCTCCAGGACAGCGGCGAGCTTGCCGTCGAACGCCTGGTCCACGGCCTCGGCGCCCGGGGCGACGAGCAGACCCTTTCCGGACTTCGCTACGCCGACGACAAGGGCGTCGGCGCGCAGCGTCGCCGCGCCGGCAGTGCTGAGAGTGAGAGCAGTCACGGTGGTGAAATCTCGCTTCCATTGAGTTCTGTGGCGGTCGAGGGATGGGCCGACCGTGCCCGCCGCATCGTATTTCGGCCCGGGGAACGCCGAGAACGAGCCTACGCTCGCTCTTCGTCTTCGCTCACGGCGACGGTGATTCACTCATCCGTGGTGTCTCTTTCACGTTTACCCCTCAGTGTCGGAGAGCTCGGTCACACTCGCCTCATTCGCGCAAGGGCAGCAGCCGCTCCTTTGCATCATCCGCATCATCTCCACAGGTCCTCCCTAAACGGCCGGGCCTGTCGATGGGGGGACACCACCAGATGGACTCTGTCGGATCCCGTATGCCCAGGACAGCCAGGACGGCATCCCTAGTGGCCGCCGCGCTCCTGGCCACCGTCATCCCGTCCGCGGGGGCCAGCGCGGCCGAAGTGGTTCCGCGGATCGACCTCACCGTCCTGGTCGTCGACGACGGCGGCAGCGCCGTGGAGGCGATCACCTCCGAACTTCGCTCCACAGGCGTCCCGTACCGACGGGTCGATCTGGCCGATTCCGGCCGCCCGGTCATCAACGCCGGATTCCTCAGCGACACGGTCTCCGGGCGCCCCCGGGCCAAGTACCAGGGCGTCGTCCTGCCCCACGAGTCCGCCTTCGGCCCCGACTCGGCCGAGCAGGCGGCCCTCACCGCGTACGAGAGGACCTTCGGCATCCCGCAGGTCGACGCGTACACCTGGGCCCACCCCGGCGTCGGTCTCGACTACACCAGCGAAGGGGGCCTGTCCGGTCCCCTCGACGGGGCCGCGGCCTCCGTCACCGCGGCCGGCCGGGCCGGACCCTTCCGCCACCTGGACGGGCCGCTGACCTTCGAGGACAACGACCCGACGATCTCCGAGAGCTACGGCTACGCCGGCCGTCCGCGCGAGGGCTTCACCAGCTTCCTCGACATCCCCGTCGACGGCGGCGGCCGGGCCAGCCTGATCGGCGAGTACGCCCACGACGGGCGCCGCGAACTGGTCGTCACCTTCGCCTACAACCAGTACCAGCGGCAGTTCCGGGCGCTCGCCCGCGGCATCGTCGAATGGCTCACCCAGGGCGTCCACCTCGGCCAGAGCCGCAGCTACTTCTCCGTCCACGTCGACGACGTCCTCGCCCCCGACGCCCGCTGGGACACGGTCCGCAACTGCACCCCCGGCGACTTCGACTGCCCCGGCGGCGACGGCGAGGCCGGCGAGAACCCGATCCGGATGACCGCCGCCGACGCCACGTACGCCGCCGCCTGGCAGAAGTCCTCCGGCTTCACCCTCGACATGGTCTACAACGGTGGCCAGGGCGAGCAGTGGAAGACCGAGCACGGAGGCACCGACCCGCTCGCGGCCCGGCTGATCGCCGACCGTGCCCAGTACCGCTGGGTGAACCACACCTACACCCACCCCTTCCTCGGCTGCGTCCAGGACAACACCACCGTCCCCTGGAAGTGCGCCAAGAACGCCACCGGCGCCACCCTGTGGACGAGCCGCAGCGTGATCTCCGGACAGATCCGCGACAACCACAACTGGGCCGTCGCCAAGGGGATCTCCGTCGACCGCACCGAGCTCGTCACCGGCGAGCACTCGGGGCTCAAGACCTCGCCGCAGCAGCCCGTCGACAACCCGAACCTGGCCGGCGCGCTCTCCGACAACGGCGTGAAGTGGATCGCCAGCGACAACTCCCGCGAGCCCCAGCAACGAGCCGTCGGCGCCGCCAAGACCGTCCCGCGGCACCCCATGAACGTGTACTACAACGTGGGAACGGCCGCCGAGATGGCCGACGAGTACAACTGGATCTACACCTCGCGCGCCGACGGCGGCAGCGGGATCTGCGAGTCCAACCCGGCCTCCACCTGCCTGCCCGCACCGCTCGACACCACCACCGGGTACGCCTCCCACATCGTCCCGCAGGAGGCGCGCACGGCCCTCTCGCACATCGTGGCGAACGACCCGCGCCCGCACTACGTCCACCAGTCCAACCTCGCCGAGGAGCGGATCCTCTACCCCGTACTCGACCGGGTCCTCGCCGACTACCGGGCCCTCTTCGCCGACAACACCCCGCTGGTGAACCCCCGTCAGCGCGACGTCGGCACCGAGCTGAACCGCCGCGCCGCCTGGGACCAGGCGCTCGCGGCCGGCCAGGTCACCGCGTACCGCATCGGCACCACCGTCACCGTCAAGGCGCCCGCCGGCGTGACCGCGCCGATCACCGTCCCCGAGGGCACGCGCAAGCAAATCCTCCTCGGCACCGCGGTGTTCGGGACGGCCTACGCCGGAACGCGCTCGGCCTGGACGGCGCCGGAGTCCCTGCAGAGCGCGACCACGCTCCGGCTCCCGACCGTCTGAGACCCGCCGACCGCCTCGCGCACCGACCGCTGACCGTACGTTCTGGGGGAAACGCACATGCCGAGCAGTGGCCGTCACGTCACCATGCTCACCGAAGGCACCTATCCGCATGTCCACGGGGGAGTCAGCACCTGGTGCGACCAGCTCGTCCGGGGGATGCCCGAGGTCGACTTCGAGGTCCTCGCCCTCACCGGCAGCGGCCGCGAACCGGTCACCTGGGAGCTGCCGTCCAACGTCCGTCAGCACACCGCCTTCCCGCTCTGGGGCCTCGCCCCGGAGCGGGGGCGGGCCCCGCGCGGCCGGGCACGCCGTCGCCTGGTCGACACCTATGAGCGCTTCCTGCTCTCGATACTCGACCCGGGCGCCGGCTGCGACTTCGGCGAGGGCCTCTACGCCCTGGCCGAACTCGCCCGGCGCGGAGGGCTCACCGCGGCCCTGCGCTCCGAAAGCATGCTCCGCTCCCTGATGTGGATCTGGACCATGCCGCATCTGCCGACGGCCGCGGCCAGGCCCACCGTCCACGACGCGCTCACCGCCACCGATCTGCTGGAGCACGCGCTGCGGCCGCTCGCCGCCCGGATATCGGCCGGCAGCGTCGCGCACGCCGTCTCCAGCGGCCTTGCGACGCTGCCGGCGCTCGCGGCCCAGCA
Source organism: Streptomyces sp. NPDC056222 (assembly GCF_042264065.1). NCBI lineage: Bacteria > Bacillati > Actinomycetota > Actinomycetes > Kitasatosporales > Streptomycetaceae > Streptomyces > Streptomyces sp. NPDC056222. The sequence continues at coordinate 25,238 of NZ_JBHJTL010000068.1, forward strand.
CTTCGAAGGAGTGCCCTTCCTGCTCACCGAACACGGCATCTACCTGAGAGAGCGTTACCTCGGCTACCGCACCGAGGCCCAACGCTGGCCCGTCAAGGCCCTGATGCTCGGTTTCTACCGCGAGCTCAACACCCTCGGCTACCGCAAGGCCGACCTGATCACCCCCTGCAACCAGTACAACCGGCGCTGGGAGGAGCGCGGCGGCGCACCCGCCGCCCGCATCCGGACCGTCTACAACGGTGTCGACCCGCACGCCTTTCCCTACGCGGGCCCCGAGCCGGAGGTCCCCACCCTGAGCTGGTGCGGCCGGATCGACCCCATCAAGGACCTGGAGACGCTGATCCGGGCGTACGCGATCTCCCGCGCCGAACTCCCGGAGCTGAGGCTCAGGTTGTTCGGCCCGGTACCGGCAGGGAACGAGGACTACCGGACCCGCCTGGAGAAACTGGCGGCCGAACTGGGCGTCACCGACGGCATCACCTTCGAGGGCCGGGTCTCCGACGTCGCCGGTGCCTACGCGGCGGGGAGCGTGGTGGCGCTGTCCTCGATCAGCGAAGGCTTCCCCTTCTCCCTGATCGAAGCCATGTCCTGCGGCCGGGCCACGGTGTCCACGGATGTGGGCGGAGTGCGGGAGGCCGTCGGCGACACGGGACTCGTCGTCCCGCCCCGCGAACCCGCCGTGCTGGCCGCGGCCATGACGGAGCTGCTGCGCGACGGGGAGCGGCGCGCCGAACTGGGCCGCCGGGCCCGGCAGCGGGTCGTCGACCGCTTCACCCTGCACCGCTCGGTGGACGGGTTCCGTCGGATCTACCGCGAACTCGCCGGGCAGCCCGTCGCTCCACCGGTCGATCTCGACGACGGAAGGGACTGGACCGTGCGCCTCACCGACCCCTGGCGCCAGGAACTCGTCGGCGGAGGCTCCCTGTCGTGAGCGGCTCGCTGTGGCTCAAGAACGGCACGATGCGGGACACCCTGCCGGTGATCCCACGCCCTCACTCGGACGCCGGGCAGAGGCTCCTCGTGCAGGATCCGCCCGATCGGGATCCCCTCGATCAGGGCGCCCTCGCCGTCGACCCGCTCGACGAACTCGCCGAGCGGCTCGACGCGTTGGCCGCCGGCGCCGTGCACCCCGACGAGATCGCCGCGATCCTCGAATCCGACGGCATGACCGACGACCACATCCGCCTCACCTACGGGCGCGCCGACTCCTTCGCGCTCGCCGAGGACCTCTACGCGCGCGTGGAACGGCGCCACCCCCAGCCGGAGGCCCCGCCCACCGGGCCCTGGCACAGCGGTCTCGTCGGCTGCCTGCTGCGCGGACTCGTCTTCGCCCTGCCCGGCCTCGCGTACGTCCTCGCGGCGCCGCTCCTTGCCGGGCCGGGTAAGGGCCCGCTGCTCGCGTCGGCCGTGGCCGGATGGGTGTGGAACCAGGCCCTGGCCCATCGCGCGTACTCCTGGCTCGGCCTCGGCGAACGCGGGGCGGCCGCCCGCGCCCTGCTCCTCGGCGGCCCGGCGGGTGCGCTCGTCGGCTCGGCCGTCGCCCTCGCCGCCGCCGGGCCCGGAGCGTGGCCCGTCGTCGTCTTCGCCGCCGGACAGTCCCTCTACCTCGGCGCCGCGACCGTCCTGCTCGTCCTCGGCCGCGAACGCGCCCTGCTCTGCGCCCTGCTGCCGCTCGCCGGAGCGGTTCCCGCGTTCTGGTACGACCTCCCCGACGCCCTTCGCGCCGGGCTGCTCGTCCTCGCCCTGGCGACCACGGTCACCTTCGCGGCGATCGTGCTGCGCCCGGGCCCGAGGCTCCGGTCAGGCCCGCCGCTGGTCGCCTCCCTCCCGTACGGCCTCTTCGGCCTCGGCACCGGCCTGCTGGTGCTGTACGCGGGAGTCGGCGACGCCCTGGTGACGGGCGCCGCGCCCGTGGTCGCGCTGACGCTGTCGATGGGGCCCGCCGAGTGGCTGCTGCACCGCTTCCGCCGCGAGACCCTCACCGGACTGCGCACCCTCACGAGTGCCCGTGCGTTCCGACGGGCGGCCGCGGGGACGCTGGCGCACTGCCTCGGCGCGTATCTCGCCGTCCTGCTCGCCCTGGCCTCCGTCGGCACGCTGCTGTGGCCGGGGGCTCCGGCGCTCGACGGGGCCCGGCTCCTCGGGCTGCTGCTGGTCGGGGTCGTGCTCTGGCTCGCCCTGCTCCTCCAGGCCTTCGGCGCGGTTCGCAGCGCGGCCGCGGTGTGCACGCTCGCCGCGGTGGCGCAGACCCTCACCCCGACGGCCGGCCCCGTCGCGGCCGGGGCGGCGGCCACCGTCCTGGCCGTCCTGGCCGGCGCCCTGCTCATACGCCCGACAGCCCACCGCGCCTAGGACGATCGTGAAAAAACCTTCCCTCCTCGTGCCCTTCTACGAGCATCCCGCAGAGCGACCGGATGCCTGGGACGCCGTGATCGAGGCCGCGCCGTCGCTGTACGGCGTCGTCCTCAACCCCGCGAACGGCGCGGGGCGGACACCCGATCCCGCCTTCGCCGCCGTCGCCGAGCGGCTCCGCGCCGCCGGGACGCGGGTCCTCGGCTACGTCGACACCGCGTACGGCCGCCGACCGCACGGCGAGGTCGTCGCCGAGCTGCTGCGCCACCGCGACTGGTACGGCGCCGACGGGGCGTTCCTCGACCAGGTGCCGACCGCGTCCGAGGCCCTCGAGCACTTCCGGCGCATCGGCGTCGCCGCCCGAGCCGCCGGGGCCCGGACGCTGGTCCTCAACCACGGCGCCCACCCCGACCCCGGCTTCGCCGCGCTCGCCGATCTGCTGGTCACCTTCGAGGGCCCCTGGGACTCCTACCGGGCCCTCGACCTCCCGGTCGCCGACCACTACTGCCACCTGGTCTACGCGGCCCCTCGCGAGGCACTGCCGACCACCCGCGTCCACTGCGCGGTCCCGGGCGCGGGCGCCCACCCGTGGGGCACGCTCCCGCATGCCCTGGAGCCGGCCGGATGACCCGGCGGCCGACGGTCAGTCGCGGGTGACGGAGTAGCAGGTGGCCCGGCCCTCGCCGTTGTCCGTCCACTCCCGCGCGGTCGACCACGTGTACCAGGACCGGTCGCCGGCCGCGTCCGCGCACGCCCGCTCGGCCCGGTCCATCGCCGACCGGGTCCCGGGCCAGCCACCCGCGAGCCTGTGCTGCCCCAGGACCTTGCCGTCGTAGGAGCCGGTGCAGGGCACCCGCGTCACCAACCGGTGCTGACGCAGACCGGTGTTGAAGTCCATGCAGTCCCCGGACTTGGTGTCGTACGTGGCGACCACCGCCGTTCCCGCGTCCAGCGTGCGCTCGGCGGGCGTCGCCGCGGCGGTCGGCTTCGAGGCGCCGAATCCGCCGAGGGTGAGTTCGGCGTGGAGCGCGGTGACCTCCGTGAGGGCACTGTCCTTCTCCTTGGTGAGCAGGGCGGACAGATCGGCCCGGGCACGGGTGATCCGGCCGTCCGCGTCGACGTCGACGGTCACCGGGATCGGTGGGGTCCTCACGGTGTCGTTCAGCGGAATGGGGACGAACTCCTTCCGCAGGTCGTACGGGAAGAGGTTCATGGCCGCCGCCAGAGGGAACGTGGCGGTGTACGAACGCCCCGCCGTGCCCGACTGGGCCGTCGCCTCCGCGGTCCCGAGCGCCTCCAGGAGCGTGCCGCCGACCGCGGCCTCGGAGCCGCGCAGATGGCTGATCGAGTCGATGCCCCAGAGCGGCTTGATGTCGCCCGAGTACCGCAGCCAGTAGCCGGCCGAGGCGGGGCGGTAGTGGATGGTCTGGGTGTCCACCGTGTACCGGCTGGAGGTGTCGCCCGTGGTCCGCCCCGGAAGGGAGCCGAGGATCGTCGCGCGCGCGTCCTCCGGGAACTGCCGGGGAACGCGCCAGCTGCTCGCCGCCTCGCCCCGGCTGCCGGTGAAGTCCACGCGTCCCGTGAGGGTCTGGACCGCCTCGCCCTGCCGGGAGGTGAAGGTGACGATCTGGCGGAGCTCGGCGCTGCCGGCCTTCTGGGTGTGGCGCAGCGCGAGGAAGACCTGCCGGTCGAGCGGCTCGGAGAACACGGGGTGGGCGGCCGGCTTCGCGGCCCCGCCGTCGTCGGTGCCGCCGCCGCAGGCGGTGAGGGAAAGGGAGGCTGCGGCGAGCGCGGCAGCGGTACGGGCAAGGCGTCTGATCACGCCTTCATGACCGGGCGGACCTGCGGAAGGTTGCCCTCCGGCAGGTCACGGAACGATCACCCGAGCGTCAGCGCGACGAGCGCCACCGTCCCGGCCGTCTCCTCCACCGCTCCGAACACGTCGCCGGTCACCCCGCCGAACCTCCGCACGCACCGGCGCAGCAGCAAAGCCGCCGCGCCGAGACCCGCCGCTGCCGCCAGGACGTGACGGATCGCGTCGTACGGGGAGAACAGCGCGCCCGCGGCGGCGCACAGGACGAGGACGCCCCCGGTGACCAGCGCGGCCGAGCGCACCGGGACCGTGGCGGCGACCATCGCGCCCAGGCCCTCCGGGCGGGCCGCCGGGACACCGTGGCGGGAGGCGTGGGTGAGGGCGAGGCGGGCGACGGTCGCGGCGAGTGCGGCGGCGACCGTGCCGTACGCCCAGCCCTCCTCGTACAGCCGGTACAGCGCGGCGACCTGGGCGAGCAGGACGAAGAGCAGCACGATGACACCGAACGGGCCGATGTCCGACTGCTTCATGATCCGCAGCGCGTCCTCCGCGGGCTTGGCGCTGCCCAGCCCGTCCGCCGTGTCCGCGAGGCCGTCCAGGTGCAGGCCCCGGGTCATCAGCGCCGGTACGGCGGCGGTGACGACGGCCGCGAGCAGCGGGCCGGAGCCGAACAGGAGGAACAGGCCGCCGAGCGCCGCGGAGAAGAGACCCACGACGAGGCCCGTGAGCGGGGCCCACAACATGCCGGCGCGCGCCGCGTCCCTGTCCCAGCGGGTGATGCGGGCGGGAAGCACGGTGAGAGTGCCGAAGGCGAAACGCAGGCCATCCATCCGGGCAGGGTAGAGCAGACCGCTACCTTGTAAATTGCGCATCAGGTACATACCGGAAGCGGGTGGCATGGGTCACTGGTTCTACAGCAACTTCGTCGAGCCCGGGAAGCTCCCGTTGCTCATCGCCCTGTTCTCCTTCGTGGTGACCTTCTTGGTCACGCGGACGATCGTGCGGATGATCAGGGCGGGGAAGGGCCCGTTCGGCAATGTGCAGTCCGCCGGCGGACTGCACATCCACCATGTCGTGCCCGGTGTCGTCCTCACCGTCGTCGGCGGCTTCGGCGCGGTAGCCAGCGGCCGGGAGGGGATCACCGCCTGTGTCTTCGCGGCGGTCTTCGGGGTCGGCGCCGGCCTCGTCCTCGACGAGTTCGCGCTGATCCTCCACCTCGACGACGTCTACTGGAGCGAGCAGGGCCGCAAGAGCGTCGAGGTCGTCGTCCTGACCGCCGCGCTGGTGGTCCTGGTCCTCGGCGGCTTCTCGCCGCTCGGCGTCAACGAACTCACCCCCGACGAGCGCCAGAACCGGGCCACCGTCGTCCTCACCATCGTGGTGAACTTCCTCTTCGTCCTGATCGCCCTGGTGAAGGGGAAGTTCCGGCTCGCGGTGCTGGGCACCCTGGTGCCGTTCGTCGCGATCGTCGGAGCGGTCCGGCTCGCCCGGCCCGGCTCCTGGTGGTCCCGCCACTTCTACCGCCGGCGCCACCGGGCCCGCGCCAAGTCCCGGCTGCGCACCTACCGGCACGACCGGCGCTGGGACCGGGTCCGCCGACGGACTCAGGATCTGATCGGCGGCTTCCAGGAGCGGGTCCCCGGCCGAGGCTCCGGCTCGGGGTCCGGCGGCGGCTGACGGCGCTCCCGCCACGCCGTGAACGCCACGAGCACCAGCACCGCGGCGATCGCCGCCAGATGCTCCTTGCCCGCCAGGTTGCTCTTGATCAGCACCTCCACCACCATCGCGACGATCACCAGCGCCCCGGTCCAGTGGGCCCGGTGGCGCCAGCAGACGTAGACGGCGAGGCCGACCACGGCCGCCGAGGGGCCGGTGTCGACGACCCGGGCGTCCGAGGCGGGCAGCCCGAGAGGGCTGTCCGGGCCGAGCGCGATGCCCACCCTCGCGTACAACGTCCCGGCCAGTGTCGCCAGATATGCGATGGCGAGGGTCCGCCACCTCCCCAGACAGATCTCGGCGATGCCGAACACCAGCAGGACCTGTGCCAGCGCGCCCCACACCGGCAGGTCGAGCGCCGGGACGAAGAGCGAGAGCGGCGTACGCAGCAGGGCGAGCCAGAGCGGGTCCTCGGCCCGCACCGAGCCGATGTTCTGGACCGGCTGGTAGCCCCAGTCCTGGTTCTGCACGAGCTGGAAGAGCGCCGTGAGGCACACGGCGGCCAGCGTCATCGGTACGGCACTCCCCCAAGCTCTCGGCTTCGCTCGAGCAGGGAGGTACCCCCATCTCTTCGTGACGAGCGCGGTCCGTACGGCGGTGTACAGCGGGCCCCACTCGCGGTGCGCGAACTCCCGGACGGCGGACCTCAACGCCTGCCCTCCAGATGCTTGCGGTGCAGCCACTTCGGCAGACCGGGGGCCTCCAGGAAGCCCTCGGCGCGGCCCGCGGCGAGGCCGATGCGCAGCAGATCGGCGCTCTTCTCGAAGAGCATGAAGCGGGGCTCCCAGATCGGTCGGTACTTGGCGTTGGCGCGGTACAGCGACTCGATCTGCCACCAGCGGGAGAAGAAGCTGAGCAGCGAACGCCACATGCGCAGCACGGGTCCCGCCCCGAGCTTCGAGCCACGTTCGAAGACGGAACGGAACATGGCGAAGTTGAGCGACACCTGGGTGATCCCGATCTCCTTGGCGCGCTGGAGGAGTTCGATGACCATGAACTCCATCAGGCCGTTCTCCGAGTCCCGGTCACGGCGCATCAGGTCCAGCGAGAGGCCCTTGGGGCCCCAGGGCACGAAAGACAGCACCGCCCGCAGCTCGCCCTGTCCGTCGGTGCACTCCAGCATCACGCACCGGCCGTCCCGGGGGTCGCCGAGACGGCCGAGCGCCATCGAGAAGCCCCGTTCGGTGGCCCCGTCGCGCCAGTCGTCCGCCTTGCGGAGCAGCACGTCCATCTCGTCGGCGGGGATGTCCTCGTGGCGCCGGATCCGTACCTCGTACCCGGCCCGCTTGACCCGGTTGAAGGCCTGTCGCACCGTGCGCATGGCGCGTCCGTCGAGGGTGAACTCGTCGGTCTCCACGATCGCCTCGTCGCCCAGCTCCAGGGCGTCCAGGCCGTGCCGGGCGTAGATGGTGCCGGCCTCCTCGCTCGCGCCCATCACCGCCGGGACCCAGCCGTGCTCGCGGGCCTCGGCCAGCCAGGGTTCGATCGCCCCCGGCCAGGCCTCCGGGTCGCCGATCGGGTCGCCGGAGGCGAGCGAGACCCCGCCGACCACCCGGTAGGCGATGGCGGCCTTCTCGCTGGGGGACCACACCACGCTCTTCTCGCGGCGCAGCGCGAAGTAGCCGAGCGAGTCGCGGTCGCCGTACTTGTCGAGCAGCAGCCGCAGCTTCTCCTCGTCGCCCTCCGTCAGCGGATCGACGGCCCGGCGCGAACGGAACGCGGCATAGAGCACGGCGATGATCAGAAGCGTGGACAGCACGTTGATGGTGACGTCGACCCAGCCGGGGGTGGCGATCCCGTCGAAGCGCGAGTCGTCGGCGGCCAGGGTGATCAGCCGCATCACGCCGTACCGCCAGCGCTCCAGGAAGGTGGAGCCGCCGGTGGCGGTGTTGGTGACGGTGACCAGGACGGCGGCGAGCAGGGAGGTGACGAGCAGTCCGCCGACCGCCACGACGGCGGCGGCCAGCGGGTTGGAGCGGTCGCCCTTCGCGTAGAACTCCTTGCGGCCGAGCAGCAGCGCGAGCACGAACCCGGCGGTCAGGACGAGCGAGATCCAGTTCTGGGCGTGCTGCCGGATCTCGGGGAAGGCCATCGCGAGGGCGAAGAGGGCGAGGAAGAGTCCGCTGAGGACGATGTTGAGGATCCATGCGGCGCGCTTGCGGCGGCGCATGGTGATCGCCAGGAAGAGGGTGAAGACACCCGATGCGAAGCCCGCGGTCAGCAAGTACGGAGTGAAGTAGTCGTCCGTGTTGTGTCTGCGGAGGTCCTGGCCGAGCGAGACCCACACGGCGCTCAGGAAGTTGATGAACGTGACGGCGCGCAGGTACCAGACGGCGAACGCGGCGCTGCGCCGCGAACGGACGGTGCCCCGGGGCGTTCCTTCGGTGGACAAACGGACCTCTCCCATGAAAAGCGATCATATGGGGCACCGCTTGCCATGGCGGGGCGCCGGAGGCGGTCGTCCGCGCGTGGCGGAACGACTACCTCCGGGCCCGTGATCCGACTAGCTCTCCTCGTCCGGGGAGTCCGCCCCGGCATCGTCCGGAATGGTCGGTTCCGGCTGCTCGGGCAGCTCCGCGGCGAGCGCCGCCGCGGCCTGGACGAGGGGAAGAGCGAGCATGCCCCCGGTTCCCTCACCCACGGAGACGCCATGGTCGAGCAGCGGGTTGAGTGCCATCCGGTCCAGCGCCTTCGCCTGCGCCGGCTCACCGCTGACCTGACCCGCCAGCCACCAGTCCGGCGCCCGGAACGCCGCCCGCTGCGCCACCAGCGCACAGGCCGCACCCACCACACCGTCCAGGATCACCGGCATCCGGCGCACCGCGCTCTGCAGCAGGAAGCCCGTCATCGCCGCCAGGTCCGCCCCGCCGACCGCCGCGAGCAGCTCCAACTGGTCCCCTAGGACCGGCCGGGCGCGCCGCAGCGAGTCCCGGACCGCCGCGCACTTGCGCATCCACGCCAGATCGTCGATCCCGGCGCCGCCCCGGCCGGTCACCACCGAGGCGTCCGTCCCGCACAGGGCCGCGATCAGGGTCGAGGCCGGCGTCGTACCGCCCACGCTCAGATCGCCGAGCACGACCAGATCCGTACCCGAGTCGGCCTCCTCGTCGGCGATCGCCATGCCGAGCCGTACCGCCGCCTCGGTCTCCTCCGTGGTCAGCGCGTTCTCGACGTCGATCCGGCCGCTGCCGCGCCGCACCCGGTGGCGTACCACCTCGGCCGGCAGCAGCTCCGGCTCGCAGTCCAGACCGGCATCGACCACCCGCACCGGGACGTTCGCCGCGCGGGCGAGGACCGCCACCGGGCTCGCGCCGTCGAGGACCGAGCGGACCAGCTCGTAGGCGGTCCCGGCCGGACGCCCGGACACCCCGAGCGATGCCACCCCGTGATCGCCCGCGAAGAGCACCACGCGCGGCTGCTCGATCGCCCGCACCTCGACCGAACCCTGCGCCGCCGAGAGCCACTCGCCGAGTTCGTCGAGCCGGCCGAGCGCACCGGGCGGAACGATCAACCGCTCCCGGCGTTCCTCGGCGTCACGCCGTATCCCGCCGTCGGGGCGCTCGATCAGATCGGAGAAGTCGTCCAGGTTCAAGGCTCTTCCTTGTGACGTCGGCGGTGGCCATCGGTGATCGCACCCTACCCGCGCAGCACCAGAGCCTGTCCCGCGACGACGAGGAGTACCTGCTCGCACTCGTCGCCGAAGGCCGCGTTCAGCCGGCCCAGCTCGTCCCGGAAGCGCCGCCCCGCCGCCGTGGCGGGCACGACCCCCGAGCCCACCTCGTTGGTGACGGCGACGACCGTACGGGAGGTGGCGCGGACCGCCGCCACCAGTTCCTCGACCCGCTTCCGCAACGCCTCCTGCCCGCCGTCCGCCCACCGCTCGTCGTCCCAGGCCCCCACCCCGTCCATCGCGTCCGTCAGCCAGAGGGACAGGCAGTCGATCAGCAGCGCCGGACCCTCGGCCTCGGCAAGGAGCGGTACAAGGTCGCAGGTCTCCGCCGTACGCCAGGAACCGGGCCGCCGGTCCCGGTGCAGGGCCACCCGCTCCGCCCACTCCGGGTCGGCCTCGCGGGTCCCGGAGGTCGCCACGTACAGCACCTCGGGGAACGTCTCCAGGCGCCGCTCGGCCTCCACCGACTTGCCCGACCGGGCCCCGCCGGTCACCAGGGTGCGGCGGGGGACCTCGGGCACGGCGTGGTACTCGCCGACGTACAGGGTGGTGCCGTCCGGCACCGTCCGCGCCCCGGCCGCGGCGAGGCGACGGTCCAGCTCCGCGCCGTTCGGCACGTCGTGGTCGAGATGGACGGCGATCACTTCGGTGCTCTCGGAGACCGCCCCGGTCGCCCGCAGCCTGGCCAGCGCGTCCGGGCGGCCCGTGACGTCCATGACGACCATGTCGTAAGGACTGTGGTGATTGTCGGTCAGTCCGGCGGGGGAGCCGCCCGGCGGCAGATAGAGCAGTCGCTCGCTCTCCGGGGACGTCACCTCGTACCCCGTACCGGGTGAGTCCATCGGCACCGCCCGCACCCGGTGCCCGCTGATCAGCGTCAACTCCCGTCCGTCCGGCACCCGCCCCGCGGACGGCAGCCCGGCCGGCACCTCCACGGCCGGTCCGTCGTGCGGATGCGTCAGGAGCACCTGCCGTACGCCGACCAGCGAATGCCCCGCTCGGGCGGCGGCCAGCGCGGCCCCCGGCGTCAGGTCGAGCAGCAGCGCCTCGTCCACGAGCAGCGCGGTGGCGGCCCGCGCCCGGTCGCCGCGGGAGGACGCGCACACGGCGCAGGGGCAGTCGGGGCGGGGGAGCCCGAGGGGGGCGCCGGTGCCGAGCAGAGTCAGTTCCACGCATTGATCCTCCCGCGTCACCGCGAGGGGTGCGCGCCCGGCTACGCTGCGGGCAGGAAACCGATCATCCGGTGAGCCTCAGGAGGCGGACATGGCATGGACGTGGCGGTTCGAGAAGTCCGACGGCACGGAGACCGCTCCCGCGGTGGAACCGGAGGAGTGGACGACCCAGGGCGACGCCGAGTCCTGGATCGGTGAGGTCTGGAAGGACCTCCTCGAGGGCGGAGCGGACCAGGCCACGCTCTTCGAGGACGAGACCAAGATCTACACGATGTCCCTGAACGCGGAGGCGTAGGACTCCCTGCGGCCGGTCCCTCCGCGGGCCCGGCCGCTCGCCGTCCCGCCCCCCGTGGGGCGGGCGGGGTCAGCCCCGGACACCGCACAGGTGCAGCAGCGCCGCTATCCGGCGGTACGGTTCCACTCGCCCGGCACGGTCCTCGGCGGCGAGCAGCCGCTCCAGCTCCTCGGCGGCCGGCAGGCCCACATCGCCCGCCATGCCGTCGGTGAAGACCCGCACGCCGTACCAGGCGTGCAGCGGTGCGGCGATCCCCGCCAGCGTCGACGTCAGCGCGTCGAGCCGGTCGGCCCGCACCTTGAATCCGTTGTCGTCGGTGTACGTGTCCGACTCGAAGCCGGTCAGCGCGCCCGACCAGTCCCCGGCCAGACCGGGCCGCATGGCCAGCGCGTCCGCGTTACGAACGACGAGGGAGAGCAGGCCTCCGGGGGCCAGCATCCGGGCGAGGCCCGCGAGCAGGGCGTCCGGCTCGTCCGCGTACATCAGGACACCGTGGCAGAGCACCACGTCGAAGCTGCCCGGCAGGAAGTGCACACCGGTCTCGCGGCCGTCGCCCTCGATCAGCCGGACCCGCTCACGGATCCCGGCCGGTTCGGTGGCCAGCGAGTCCCGGGCGGCCTTGAGCAGCTCGGGATCGGCCTCCAGGCCGGTCACCGTGTGACCCGCCCGTGCCAGTCGCAGCGCCTGGGTTCCCTGCCCCATGCCCGCGTCCAGGATCCGCAGCCGCTGCCCCACCGGGTAGCGGCCGGCTATCTGCTCGTCGAGCTGGCGCGCGATGAGCTCCTGGCGGACGGTCTCGCGCAACCCCCCGTAACCGCTCGGCCACGGGGAGACGGCGGGCAGCAGCGGACCGCTGCCCGCGCCTGAACCGGAGCCGTTCGTGCTCAGGGCCGCTCTCCGCGCTTGACCTGCGGCTTCGGCAGTCGCAGTCGGCGCATCTGGAGCGTACGCATCAGGCCGTAGGCCACGGCACCCCGCTTCGGCTCGTTCGGGAAGCGCTCGTTCAGCTGCTTCTTCAGACGGAGCCAGATGCCGATCGAGTCGATGACGATCATCACGATCACACCGAGCCAGAGCAGCAGCGAGATGTTCTGCAGCGACGGGACACGGATCATCGACAGGACGAGGATCACCACGGCCATCGGGAGGAAGAACTCCGCGATGGAGAAGCGCGAGTCGACGAAGTCGCGCACGAAGCGGCGGACCGGACCCTTGTCACGGGCCGGCAGATAACGCTCGTCGCCGCTGGCCAGCGCCTCGCGCTGACGAGCCAGGTCGGTGCGGCGGGCCTCGCGCTGGCGCTTGGCGGCCTCCTTGCGGTCGGTCGGCACCGTCGCGGCGCGACGGCGCTGGGTCTGCGCCTCACTCCGCTTCGGGGTCGGGCGGCCCTTGGGGGCCTCGGGGTCGCGGGGCTGCTTGGAGAGGTCCGCCGTCACCTTGTCGGTGGGGGCCTTCTCTTCCTTGGAACGGCTACGGAACACATTCCCCAGAGTACGTGGTGGGGGGTGTGGACCCCAGTCCGGCCGGGAACGATCCGGTATCGGCCTGCGTCTGTGGGGGTACGCACGGACGACACGCACGCTTTCCCTGAGGTCCATCTACACCCTGGGCCTGAGAGAACGCACGCGTAGTCGTCCTTGGGGAGGAGCACATCCGGCCCCGAACAGTGCGGTAATGGAGGCAGGGACCGTACTGTGGATCCTGTTGGAGTGCTTGAGCCGAGTCCGTCAGAAGGGGGCGCGCGAAGCCCATGAGCGGTGTCATGAAGCGTATGGGGATGATCTTCCGCGCGAAGGCAAACAAGGCCCTCGACCGGGCCGAGGATCCGCGCGAGACCCTCGATTACTCCTACCAGAAGCAGCTGGAGCTTCTGCAGAAGGTCCGGCGGGGCGTCGCCGACGTGGCGACGTCGCGCAAGCGCCTCGAACTGCAGCTGAACCAGCTCCAGGGCCAGTCCGCCAAGCTGGAGGACCAGGGCCGCAAGGCGCTGGCGCTCGGCCGTGAGGACCTGGCCCGAGAGGCGCTGTCCCGGCGGGCGGCGCTGCAGCAGCAGGTGAGCGACCTCGAGGTGCAGCATCAGACGCTGCAGGGCGAGGAGGAGAAGCTCACGCTGGCCGCGCAGCGACTCCAGGCCAAGGTCGACGCCTTCCGTACGAAGAAGGAGACGATCAAGGCGACCTACACCGCCGCGCAGGCGCAGACCAGGATCGCCGAGTCGTTCTCCGGCATCTCGGAGGAGATGAGCGACGTCGGCGTGGCGATCCAGCGCGCCGAGGACAAGACGGCCCAGCTGCAGGCCCGCGCCGGCGCGATCGACGAGCTGCTCGCCTCGGGCGCGCTCGACGACCAGTCGGGCCTGGCCAAGGACGACATCCAGGCGGAGCTTGACCGGCTGTCCGGCGGCACGGACGTCGAGCTGGAGCTCCAGCGGATGAAGGCCGAGCTGGCGGGAGGTCCTTCGGACTCGAAGCAGGCGATCGAGGGCGGTACGGGAACGCCGCAGGACCAGGGCCGGCAGTCCTCCAACCCCAGGTTCGACAAGCAGTAAGGACGGCGCGTCATGATCGTAAGGATCATGGGGGAGGGCCAGTGGGAACTGGCCGACAGTCACTTCGTCGAGTTGAACAAGCTGGACGACGAACTGCTCGCCGAGATGGAGTCGGGCGACGCCGACGGCTTCCGCCGTACGTTCTCGGCCCTGCTCGACGCGGTCCGGCGCCTCGGCGAACCGCTCCCCGACGCGGCACTGGAACCCTCGGAACTGATTCTTCCGGAACCTGACGCGACGCTCGAAGAGGTCCGGGAGATGCTCTCCGACGACGGACTGATCCCGGGCTGACGACTCCGAGATCAACGGCAGCGCCCCGCCTCCCGCACCAGGGAAGCGGGGCGCTGCCGTGTCCACCACCCCGTACCGTTGCTCCGTGACCTCCCTCGACAGCGGCTTCCCGCAGGCCCGGCACTGGCTGCGGGCGCACCCCCTCGCCTGCGACGCCGGCCTCGCCCTCGCCGTGCTCGCCTGCATGGTCACGGGATCCTTCGCCGACCCCCACGGCAGCCCCAACGGGCCCACCTTCGGCGACCGCACCCCCGACGCCACCAGCGTCCTCCTCATGGTGCTCGGCGCCGCCGCGCTCGTCCTGCGGCGGCGCGACCCCCTCGCCGTCCTCGCCTTCACCGGAGGGGTCACCCTCGTCGAGCTGATCACCGACGACCGGCCGGCCCCGGTCGCGATGAGCGCCGTCGTCGCGCTCTACACCGTCGCCGCCCGCACCGACCGCCCCACCACCTGGCGCGTGGGACTGCTCACCATGGGCGTCCTGTCGGGCGCCTCGATGCTCTTCGGTCCCACCCCCTGGTACGCGCAGGAGAACCTCGGCGTCTTCGCCTGGGCCGGCATGGCCGCGGCCGCCGGCGACGCCGTCCGCAGCCGCCGTGCCTTCGTCGACGCCATCCGCGAGCGCGCCGAGCGGGCGGAACGGACCCGTGACGAGGAGGCCCGGCGCCGGGTCGCCGAGGAGCGCCTCCGTATCGCCCGCGACCTCCACGACGTCGTCGCCCACCACATCGCCCTGGTCAACGTCCAGGCCGGGGTCGCCTCCCACGTCATGGACAAGCGCCCCGACCAGGCCAAGGAGGCCCTCGCGCACGTCCGCGAGGCCAGCCGCTCCGCCCTCAACGAGCTGCGTGCCACCGTCGGTCTGCTCCGCCAGTCCGGCGACCCCGAGGCGCCCACCGAACCCGCCCCCGGCCTCGCCGTCCTCGACGAGCTGCTCGCCACCTTCCGCAACGCGGGCCTCCCCGTCGAGCTGGCCCGGGCGGACGACGACGCCGAGCTCCCGGCCGCCGTCGACCTCGCCGCGTACCGGATCATCCAGGAGGCGCTGACCAATGTGCAGAAGCACGCCGGCCCGGACGCCAAGGCCGAGGTGAGCGTGGTCCGGGTCGGCCGTACCGTCGAGATCACCGTCCTCGACAACGGAGTGCCGCAGCCGGCGACGCCCGCCGACACCGGCGGGCACGGACTGATCGGCATGAGGGAGCGCGTCACCGCGCTCCACGGCACGCTGACCGCGGCACCCCGCTACGGCGGCGGCTTCCGTGTCCAGGCGATACTGCCCGCAACGGCCCGTACGGGGGAGGACACATGACCATCCGGGTGCTGCTCGCCGACGACCAGGCCCTGCTCCGCAGCGCCTTCAAGGTGCTCGTGGACTCCGAGCCGGACATGGAGGTCGTCGCCGAGGCCGCCGACGGGGCCCAGGCGGTCGCGCTCGCCCGGACCACCGGGGCCGACGTCGTCCTGATGGACATCCGGATGCCCGGCACGGACGGGCTCGCCGCCACCCGGATGATCACCGCGGACCCGGAGCTGTCCGCCGTGCGGATCGTCATGCTGACCACCTTCGAGGTCGACGAGTACGTGGTGCAGTCGCTCCGCGCCGGCGCCTCCGGCTTCCTCGGCAAGGGGGCCGAACCGGAGGAGCTGCTGAACGCCATCCGGATCGCCGCCGCGGGAGAGGCCCTGCTCTCGCCCGTCGCGACCAAGGGTCTGATCGCCAAGTTCCTCGCGCAGGGCGGCAGTTCGGACTCCGAGAGCGGTGAGGACGGGCCGGCGTACTCCGAGCGTCTGGCCGCCCTCACCACCCGCGAGCGGGAGGTCCTCGTCCTCGTCGCCGGCGGCCACTCCAACGACGAGATCGCCGAGCGCCTCGAGGTCAGCCCCCTCACGGTCAAGACGCATGTCAACCGGACCATGGCCAAGCTCGGCGCGCGCGACCGCGCCCAGCTGGTGGTCACGGCCTACGAGTCCGGCCTGGTACGTCCAAGGGTGGAGTGAGGGAGTACCCCGGCGTACTCCAGACGCGGTATGCGCGGGATAAGGAATTGGACCCGGGGGCCGAGGATCCGGGGCTTCCCATGGCTGAAGGTGTAAGCGGGCACCCCTGGAACGTCCTGGCGCCCGCCTGCCGAGTACGCCACAGAAGAGAGACCCCATGTCCTGGCTGTCCAGATTCAGCCTCGCGCAACGGGCCCTGATCGGGCTGATGTCCATCGTCGCCATCGTCTTCGGGGCGATAGCGATACCGCAGCTGAAGCAACAACTGCTGCCCTCGATCGAGCTCCCGATGGTCTCGGTCCTCGCTCCCTATCAGGGCGCGTCGCCCGACGTGGTCGAGAAGCAGGTCGTCGAACCGCTCGAGAACACCATCAAGGCCGTCGACGGCATCAAGGGCGTGACCTCCACCGCCTCCGAGGGCAGCGCCGTGATCATGGCCACCTTCGACTACGGCGACGAGGGCACCAAGCAGCTCGTCGCCGACGTCCAGCAGGCCGTGAACCGGGCGCGTGCGGTGCTCCCGGACGACGTCGACCCTCAGGTCGTCGCAGGTTCGACGGACGACATCCCGACCGTCGTCCTCGCGGTCACCTCCGACAAGGACCAGCAGGCACTCGCCGACCAGCTGGAGCGGACCGTCGTCCCGGCCCTGGAGGACATCGACGGCGTCGGCCAGGTCTCCATCGACGGCGTCCAGGACCTCCAGGTCTCCGTCACCCCGGACGAGAAGAAGCTCGCCGCGGCGGGTCTGAACTCCATGAAGCTCGCGCAGGCTCTCCAGGCGGGCGGCGCGACGGTGCCGGCCGGCTCGTTCTCCGAGGCCGGCAAGAGCCGCACGGTCCAGGTCGGCGGCGGCTTCACCTCTCTCCAGCAGATCCAGGACCTGCGCATCAAGCCCGAGCAGGGCAAGGCCGTCCGTGTGGGCGACGTGGCCACGGTGAAGCAGGAGGAGTCC
This sequence comes from Streptomyces sp. NPDC056222, assembly GCF_042264065.1. Classification (NCBI taxonomy): domain Bacteria; kingdom Bacillati; phylum Actinomycetota; class Actinomycetes; order Kitasatosporales; family Streptomycetaceae; genus Streptomyces; species Streptomyces sp. NPDC056222. The sequence continues at coordinate 42,051 of NZ_JBHJTL010000068.1, forward strand.
TCCCGGGTCTCCATCACCCGTACCAACGGCAAGCCCAGCCTGGCCGTGCTGGCCACCATGGACAACGACGGCAGCGCCGTCGCCATCTCCGAGGCCGTCAAGGACAAGCTGCCCGAGCTCCGCAAGGACCTCGGCGCCGGCGCCGAGCTGACGGTCGTCTCCGACCAGGGCCCGGCCGTCTCCAAGTCGATCTCCGGTCTCACGACCGAGGGCGCGCTCGGCCTCGTCATGGCCGTCCTCGTGATCCTGGTCTTCCTGGCCTCGATCCGCTCGACGCTGGTCACCGCGGTCTCCATCCCGCTCTCGGTCGTCCTGGCCCTGATCGTGCTGTGGACCCGTGACCTCTCGCTCAACATGCTGACCCTGGGCGCCCTCACGATCGCGATCGGCCGCGTCGTCGACGACTCGATCGTGGTCCTGGAGAACATCAAGCGGCACCTCGGCTACGGCGAGGAGCGCCAGTCGGCGATCCTCACGGCGGTCCGCGAGGTCGCCGGCGCCGTGACCTCCTCGACCCTCACCACGGTCGCGGTCTTCCTGCCGATCGGTCTGGTCGGCGGCATGGTCGGCGAGCTGTTCGGCTCGTTCAGCCTGACGGTCACCGCCGCGCTGCTCGCCTCGCTCCTGGTCTCCCTCACCGTCGTCCCGGTTCTCTCGTACTGGTTCCTGCGCGCCCCCAAGGGCACGTCGGCGGACCCGGACGAGGCCCGGCGCCTCGCGGAGGAGAAGGAGAACAAGAGCCGCCTCCAGCGCCTGTACGTCCCGGTCCTGCGCTTCGCGACCCGTCGCCGCCTGACCAGCGTGGCGATCGCGATCGTCGTCCTGGTCGGCACCTTCGGCATGGCCCCGCTCCTGAAGACCAACTTCTTCGACCAGGGCGAGCAGGAGGTCATGAGCATCAAGCAGGAGCTGGCTCCGGGCACCAGCCTCGTGGCGGCCGACGAGGCCGCACGGAAGGTGGAGAAGGTCCTCGCCTCCACAGACGGTGTGAAGGACTACCAGGTCACGGTCGGCTCCTCGGGCTTCATGGCGGCGTTCGGCGGCGGTACGGGCGCCAACCAGGCCTCGTACCAGCTGACCCTGGAGGACTCGGCGACGTACGAGAAGACGCGCGACGCCATCGACGAGGCCCTCGCCAAGCTCGACGGCATCGGCGACACGACGATCGCGGCCGGCGACGGCTTCGGCAGCCAGGACCTGAGCGTGGTGGTCAAGGCCTCCGACGCGGACACCCTGAAGAAGGCGTCCGAGGCGGTCAAGGCCGAGGTCGCGCAGCTCGACGACGTCACCGACGTCCAGAGCGACCTGTCGCAGTCCGTGCCGCGGATCTCCGTCAAGGCCAACGCGAAGGCGGCGGACCTCGGCTTCGACGACACGACGCTCGGCATGGCCGTCGCCCAGGCGGTCCGTGGCACCCCCGCCGGCAAGGCGATCCTCGACGACACCGAGCGGAACGTCGTCCTGACCTCGGCGAACCCGGCCACGACGATGGACGGCCTCAAGAAGCTGCCGCTGGGCCCGGTCAGGCTCGGCGACATCGCCGAGGTGAAGCTGGTCCCCGGCCCGGTCTCCATGACCCGGATCGACGGCGCCCGCGCGGCGACGATCACGGCCAAGCCGACCGGTGACAACACCGGCGCGGTGAGCACGGCGCTCCAGTCGAAGATCAACGCGCTCGACCTGCCCGAAGGTGCGACGGCGTCCATCGGCGGTGTCTCCGAGGACCAGTCCGAGGCGTTCGCCAACCTGGGCCTGGCGATGCTCGCGGCCATCGCGATCGTCTTCATGCTCCTGGTCGCGACCTTCAAGTCCCTGATCCAGCCGCTGATCCTGCTGGTGTCGATCCCGTTCGCGGCGACCGGCGCGATCGGTCTCCTGATCGTGACGGGGACGGCGATGGGCGTCCCGGCGATGATCGGCATGTTGATGCTGATCGGCATCGTGGTCACCAACGCGATCGTCCTGATCGACCTGATCAACCAGTACCGGGCCCAGGGCCTGGGCGTCGTCGAGGCGGTCGTCGAGGGTGGCCGCCACCGTCTGCGCCCGATCCTGATGACGGCGCTGGCGACGATCTTCGCGCTGCTCCCGATGGCGCTCGGCATCACCGGCGAGGGCGGCTTCATCGCCCAGCCGCTGGCGGTGGTGGTGATCGGCGGTCTGATCACCTCGACGCTGCTGACGCTGCTGCTGGTCCCGACGCTCTACGCGATGGTGGAGCTCCGCAAGGAGCGCCGCGCGAAGAAGAAGGCGGCGACGAAGGCGAAGAAGCGGGACGGCTCCCTGGACAACCCCGAGCAGCCGGACGTGACCCCCGCGGACGCGACGCTGCTGGACAAGCTGGACGCGCTGGACATCTGACACGCCCAGGGCGCCCCACGGAGGCCCGGCTCGGCACCGACGGTGC
>NZ_JBHJTL010000069.1:0-43128 GCF_042264065.1 Streptomyces sp. NPDC056222
TGCCCACCGGGCAGGATGCGGGGCCGAAGTCGTTGCGGCGGATTCCGTGGGAGACGGGGCTCGGCTCAGCCGTTCGCCAGCGCCTGGACCCGTGAGAGGTCGCCGTTGAAGCGGTTGTGGTCGCCGACCGTCGGGCCGGTCGAGGTGTACTGCCACATCGTGTAGTACGGCCAGCCGGCCGGGAGCGTGCCGACCGTCGAGGCGTACCGCGCGATCCACAGCGGGTTGCTCGCACCGAAGCCCGCGTAGTTGCCGGTGCACTGCGTCCACCAGCTCGTCGCCGTGTAGATCACGGCGTCACGGCCGGTCCGGGCCTTGTAGCGGTTGAGGAAGTCCCGGATCCAGGTGACCATCGCGGACTGCGACTTGCCGTAACAGGTCGCCCCGTAGGGGTTCCACTCGATGTCCAGCGCGCCCGGCAGTGTCCTGCCGTCCTTGGACCAGCCGCCGCCGTTGTTGACGAAGTAGTCGGCCTGCGCCGCGCCCGTCGTCGTGTCCGGGGTGGCGAAGTGGTACGCGCCGCGGATCATGCCGACGTTGTACGAGCCGTTGTACTGCTGCGCGAAGTAGGGGTTCTTGTAGTAGGTGCCCTCCGTCGCCTTGACGTAGGCCCACTTCACCCCGCTGTTCCACAGGGTCGACCAGGCCACGTTCCCCTGGTGGCTGGAGACGTCCACACCTTCGGTCTGGACGGCCCGGGGCGTGCCGGGCGTGCCGTTCCGGCCGTCGTGCTCGATGACGCCCATTCCCATGTGGGCGGAGCCGCGTGGGGGCACGGCCTCGGTGTCGGCCGCGTTCGCCGCGCCGGGGAGGGAGAGGGGCAGAAGGAGGGCCAGGGCCGCGAGGGCGACGCCGGCGAGGGTCTTTCCGGATCTGTGCACGGGCATTGCGTGCCTCCGAAAGGCGGTGGGGGTGAGACACGTCCTGGTGTGGACATGTCAGCGAAGCCGCTGGGGAAGACGCTACGCACGTAGACCGGCCCGGCGGAAGGGGGGCTGGGTGCTGCCGTTGGTCTACGCCTGCGAAATACTGAAGGAGCTGCGGTGATGGCCGCGGCCGAAAGAAACTTTCAGCGACCGGAAAGCGCGCGAGGGGTGCTGACGTGCACGGAAGCGGTACGGGGAGTGAAGGCGAGCCCATCGGGTCGTCGACGCGGAGTGGTGTGGACCAGGAATTCCTCGCCCTGGAACGCGAACTGGCGGTCTTTCTGCGTCGCGCCCGCTCCCAGTCCGGCGAGATGGCCCGCGAGGTCCACCCCGAACTGGAGCCCGCCGCCTACGGCCTGTTCGTACGGCTCGACGACGCCGGCCCGCAGCGCGCCACCGACCTCGCCGGCTACTTCGGCGTCGGCAAGGCGACGATGAGCCGCCAACTGCGCGCCCTGGAGGAGCTCGGCCTCGTCGCCCGCGACCCCGATCCGGCCGACGGGCGTGCCTCGCTCGTCCGGCTGACGGAGGAGGGCCGCAACCGCTTCCGGCGCGTACGGGACGCACGGCGCGGGCGGTACGTCCGCAAGCTCGCCGACTGGGACCGTGGCGAGGTCGCCGAACTGGCCCGCCTGCTCCACCAGCTGAACGCCCGCGCGGAGAGCTGAGGAGAAGCGGGTCTCAGAGGACCGCGTAGGCGGCCGTCGCATCGTCGTGGCGCTTCCAGCGGGTGGCGCCGCCCGCCGTCCCGTCCTCCGCCTCCCGAGTACGGACCCGCGCGAGCAGGCCGTGCGGGCCCTCGTTCCTGAGCACGTCGAAGCAGTCCGCCCAGTCGCCCTCCGCGAACAGGTCCACCCATCGCGTCGCCCCGTCGGTGAGCGCCGCCAGGGCCCGTACCGCCGCCCGGGGCGTCGTCCCCGTCACCGCGCGCCGTGCCACCTCCGGGTCCGCCGCGGCCGTGAAGAAGCCGCCCTCCTGGTTGCGCAGACGGTCCGTCGCCGGCAGGGAGCGGCGGATCTCGTCAGGGATCCGGTCCAGACGGTCGTCGAGCACCGCCCGTACCGAGCCGTCCGGTGCCTCGAGGAGCAGCGCGGAGTCCGAGAGGACCAGATGCTCGACCGAGGTCGCGTTCCAGCGGGCCATCGCCACCGTCGCCTGAGGAGTGCGCACGTGAGAAAGGTCACAGGTGTCCCGGTGGGTGTCGGCGGTGCGCCGGATTGCCAAGGACAGGATCTCGGGCAGCGTCATGTCGGGGCGCGAAGCGGATAGTTCGGTCAAAGCACCGCCGAGCCTGGCGGTGAACCAGGGCACGTCGTGCACACAGCCGTCATCGCCGGCCGGTGGTGTGACCCCGTCGAGCACCACGACCGTCCCGCCCCCTCCGGACACGGGCAGAGCCGTCGCCACCCAGTCCTCATTAGGGCGTTCGGGGCTGCCGGGGAGGGTGGCCGCTTCGGTGCGCATGATCCCCAGTCTGCCCCGGCGCCGGGAGGCCTGCATCACTCCTTCACAACGCCTCCAAACGGCCGGATCTTGCCTGTACCGGCCCTCCAAGGGGCGCGCACGAGGCGGAAGGAAGCCCTCCGGGAAGCTGCGGGCGGGCATCCTGCCAAAGCCCGCACGGAAGATCCAACCGGCACACCGCACAAGCCCGTGAAGGCCCTCGCGCGGAGTTGTTCGCCAACTCATGAGTGTTGTTCACTCGTTCGGGTGGCGGAGCGGCCGATGCGCGTCCCCTTCCCAAAATGCGCTGGAATGGTCGGAAGCCGTACCAGGGGTGGGGGCGCTCTGAGATGTGACCGGTCGTCACCTCTGCTTCATGGGTGGACGAGTCGAGAATGCGAGCACCGGTGCAGAAGAAGCGGCCTCGGAGCAACAACGGCACGCGGAGCCAGAGCCCCGGCGACCCGCTGACCACGAGCGGAGCGACGGGCCCCGAAGCCGACGGCACCACCGGTGTCCCCGTGGGCCGTCCCAAGCGCGTCCGGAACCGGCTGGTCGCCGGCGTCGCCCTCGTCGGCGTCACCGTCCTCGCCGCCGGCGCCCCCGCGATCCTCACCGTCTCCGGCGAACTGACCGACTCCCAGAATCTGGTCACCCTCGCCGAACTCGACCGCCAGGCCGTCACCCTCGCCCACTCGCTCGCCGACGAACGCGACGAGGTCGTCGCGTACATCGCCGCGGGCAGGGACGAACAGCAGGGCTCCGGCAAGAAGAAGCGGCAGGTCACCAGCGCTCGTTCCACCCGGGTCGACCGGCAGATCGACGAGATCAAGCCCGCCGCCTCCGCCGAACTGCGCAGGGACCTCGCGGACCTGCCGGCCGTCCGCCGCACCGCGCTCACCGGCAAGGGCACCGCCCTGGAGGCGCACAAGGCGTACTCGGACGTCATCGCCAAGCTCCAGGACCTCGCCGACCAGCTTGCCGAGCTGACCCCCGCCCGCGCCGCCGAGGCCACCCGGGCCCCCGCCGCCCTCGGCCGCGCCGTCGAGCAGGCGTCGGCGACCCGCGGACTGCTCCTCGCCGCCCTCGCCGTGCCCCAGCCCGAGGCCCCCGGCACCACGCACTACGACCCGGACACCGGCACCTACGTGCCCGACGAGGCCGAGGGAGCCGACGAGGCCGACCGGGCCCGGAACGCGCTGACGGCCGCCGCCCAGCAGGCCCGGGTCCGCGAACTGGGCTCTCTCGCCGACTTCGACCAGGCCGCCACGGCCGCCGGGCGGGACTCCCTCGTCGGCACCGTGACGGGTCCGGACGTCAAGAGCGCCGAGCGATTCCTGACCGGGCTCACCGACCAGCCGACGCTCAGCAAGTCCGAACGCCGTACCGACCCCGAGAAGCTGGAGGCAGCGCTCTCCGCCCGTATCGAGCAGATGCGCGGCGTCGAGTCGACGCTCTCCACCGAGCAGGTGGCACGCCTCGCCCAGCTCCGCGACGACGACGTCACCGCCCTCGAACTGCGCATCGCCTTCCTCGGCGGCTGTCTGCTGGTCGCGATCGGCATCTCCACCTTCGTCGCCCGCACCCTCACCCGCCCGCTCGCCGTGGTCCGCATCGGCGCCGCGCGCCTCGCCGCCGCCCCTGAGGCCGAGGAGCCGGTCCGCTTCACCGGCCGCAACGACGAGTTCGCCCAGGTCGTACGGTCCCTCAACACCCTCCAGGGCAAGCTGGCCGACCTCGCCCGGCGCACCGACCGGCTCGACAGCGAGCGCGCCGACCTGGCAGGCGCCGGCGAGGCCCTCACCGCCGAGCTGGCCACCCAGCGCGCCGAGCTCCAGGGCCACACCGCCCTCCTCACCGCCGAACTCGAACGGCTCCGGCACACCGTCCACCACACCTTCGTCAACCTCTCGCTGCGCAGCCTCGGTCTGGTGGAGCGTCAGCTCGGGGTCATCGAGAAGCTGGAGGAGCGCGAGCAGGACCCGGACCGGCTGGCCACCCTCTTCAAGCTCGACCACATGGCGACCGTCATGCGCCGCCACAGCGAGAACCTCCTGGTCCTCGCCGGCCACGAGCACGTCCACGGCCACCCCGGAGCGGTCCCGCTCGTCGACGTGCTGCGCGCCGCCGTCAGCGAGATCGAGCGGTACGAGCGGGTGACCATCCAGTCCCTGCCGCCGCACGCCCAGATCGCCGGCTTCGCCGCGGACGACCTCAGCCACCTGGTCGCCGAACTCCTCGAGAACGCCACGTCCTTCTCGCCGCCCGACGCGCAGGTCCAGCTCTCCGGCTGGCTCCTGGAGAGCGGTGAGGTGATGCTCTCCGTCCAGGACGAGGGCATCGGCATGACCGAGTCCCGGCTCGCCGAGCTCAACGCGCGGCTCGCCGAGGCCGACCCGGCCGACATCGCGGGGGAGGGGCTCGGCATCCGGGTCACCGCCCTGCTCGCCGCCCGCCACGGCGTACGGGTGCAGCTGCGCGAGCAGAAGCAGGGCGGCATCGCGGCCGTGATCGTGCTGCCGTTGCCGCTGCTTCCGACGGCCCCGCCGACCGCGGTCCCGCCGGCCGTGCCGGTCGCCGGCTCGGCGCCCACGCTGAACCTCCCGGGCTCGGTCGCCGAGGCGAACTCCAACGCCCTGCCGTCCCGGACCAGGGACCCGCTCGTCGAGGCCGCGGAACAGGCCTTCGCCGAGGCGGAGACGGCCGCGGAAGCGGCTGCGCGGACGACCCAGGACGCGCCCGAGACCGAGGCGCCCGAGATCGAGGCGCCCGAGACCGGCGAGCCCGAGGCCGGCGCGCCTGAGACCGGGGCGCCCGAGCAGACACCCGCTCCCACGGCAGCCGAGCCCGAGCCCGAGTACGAGCCCGACTCTGAGCCCGAGCCCGAGTACGAGCCCGAGCTCTCGGTGGCCGAGACGACCCTCCAGGTACGTCTCCCCGACCCGCCGCCCGAGCCCGACACCCACGAGCGCGCGGCGGAGGAGTCCGAGCCGGTCGCCCAGCGCCTCACGGACAAGGGCCTGCCCAAGCGCACCCCCCAGATCGTCCGCCAGGCCGACGCCCCCGCCGCCCCACGCGCGGGCGGGGTCGACGCCGAGGAGCTGCGACGCAGGCTCGGCGGCTTCCACCGGGGGGCCGAGGAAGGTCGCCGAGACGTAGAGGCGGAGATCGAAGCCGTACAGACGCAGACCGCAGGGACCGAGGAGAAGACGGGGGACACAGTCGAGGAGGCACGCAGTTGACTGCGACCGGAACATTCGGACTGAGCAGGGAGGCCCGCAACCTGCAGTGGCTGCTGGGCAACCTCGTCGAGGAGGTGCCAGGGCTCCGCTCGGTCGCCGTCGTCTCGTCCGACGGGCTGCTGCTGCTCTCGTCCGACCCGGCAGCGCAGGCCGGCGCCACCCCCGCCAAGGGCCGCTCCCGCGGCCCGCGGGGGTCCAGCGCCGACCTGGCCACGATCGTCTCGGGCATTGGCAGCCTCACCGTCGGCGCGGCCCGGCTGATGGACGGCGGCGGGGTCAAGCAGACCATGGTGGCGATGGAGGAGGGCAGCGTCTTCGTCATGTCGATCAGCGACGGCTCGCTGCTCGGTGTGCACGCCGACCCCGACTGCGACATGAGCGTCGTGGCGTACCACATGGCGCTCTTCGTCGGCCGCGCCGGACATGTACTCACCCCCGAACTCCGCAGTGAGCTGCGCAAATCGTTGGAGAGCACCCAGTGACGTCCGCATCCCACGCCCACAAGCTGCCGATCCGCGGGGACGGCCGGCGCCCCGCGCGCGTGCGCCCGTACTCGCTCACCGGCGGCCGTACCCGCTTCGGCCACGTCCTGCTCGTCGAGACCTTCGTCGCGGCGCTCGAGGCGTCGCCCGAGCGGAAGGTGCTCACGAACGGCGGGCGGCCCCGCGGGCTGATGCCGGAGATGCGGGCCATCGTCGAGATCTGCCGCCGGATGCGTACCGTCGCGGAGATCTCGGCGCTCCTGAAGATGCCGTTGGGTGTCGTCCGAGTGCTGCTGAGCGACTTGGCCGACCAGGGAAAGATCCGCGTGTACGGGACCGGTCACGGCACCGGCCAGCCCGACCGCGCGCTGCTCGAAAGGGTGCTGAGTGGACTCCGCCGTCTCTGAAGTCGCTGCCCCACTGCTCGCCGGGATACCCGCCCAGCCCGAAGCCCCGGGCACGGACGCCGAAGAGGGTTCCCAGGACTGGCAGCTCGACCACACCCGGGCCCCGATCGCGACCAAGGTCGTCGTCGCGGGCGGCTTCGGGGTCGGCAAGACGACCTTCGTCCGGGCGGTCTCGGAGATCACTCCGCTGCAGACCGAGGCCCTGATGACCCGGGCGAGCGAGGAGACCGACGATCTCTCCGACACGCCCGACAAGCTGACCACCACCGTGGCGATGGACTTCGGCCGGATCACCCTCGCCGACGACCTCGTCCTGTACGTCTTCGGTACGCCGGGACAGCAGCGGTTCTGGTTCATGTGGGACGACCTGGTGCGCGGCGCGATCGGCGCGATCGTGCTCGCCGACACCCGTCGGCTGACCGACTGCTTCCCCGCGCTGGACTACTTCGAGAGCTGCGGGCTGCCGTACATCGTCGCGGTCAACCACTTCGAGGGCACCGAGGCGTTCGAGGCCGAGGACGTCCGGGAGGCCCTCACGGTGCCGCCGCACGTACCGGTCGTGATCATGGACGCGCGCAAGCGGTACAGCGTGATCGAGTCCCTGCTCGCGATGGTCGCGCACGCGCTCGAAGCCACCCCTGAATAACGCGTTAGGAACCCCGTCATGCGGAAGATACTCATCGTCGGGGCCGGCCAGTCCGGTCTCCAGCTCGCCCTCGGACTGCAGTCGCAGGGGTACGAAGTCACCCTCATGTCCAATCGCACGGCGGACGAGATCCGGTCCGGCCGGGTCATGTCCACCCAGTGCATGTTCGACACCGCGCTCCAGCACGAGCGCGACCTCGCCCTGAACTTCTGGGAGTCCCAGGCCCCGCAGATCAAGGGCCTCGGCGTCTCCGTCGCCGCTCCGGACTCCAGCCGCGTGATCGACTGGGTGGGGAAGCTCGACGGCTACGCGCAGTCCGTCGACCAGCGGGTGAAGATGGCCGGCTGGATGGAGACCTTCGCCCAGCGCGGCGGCCAGCTCGTCATCCACGGCGCGGCAGTCTCCGACCTGGACTTCTTCTCCCGTACGTACGACCTGGTGCTGGTCTCCGCCGGCAAGGGCGAGCTGGTCTCGATGTTCGGCCGGGACGCGTCCCGCTCCCCGTACAGCGAGCCGCAGCGCGCGCTGGCCGTCTCCTATGTCCACGGCCTGGGCCCGCGCCCCGAGCACCCGGACTTCGACGCCGTGCGCTGCAACCTGGTCCCGGGTGTCGGCGAGCTCTTCGTCATGCCGACCCTGACGACCTCCGGCCGCGCCGACATCCTCTTCTGGGAGGGGATCCCCGGCGGCCCGCTCGACGTCTTCCAGGGGGTCAAGGACCCCTCCGAGCACCTCTCCCTCACGCTGGAGCTGATGGAGAAGTTCACGCCCTGGGAGTACGCGCGGGCCACCAAGGTCGAGCTGACCGACGCCAACGGCACTCTGGCCGGCCGCTACGCCCCGACCGTGCGCAACCCGATCGGCCGGCTCCCCGGCGGCGGCCTGGTCCTCGGTGTCGCGGACGTCGTCGTCGCCAACGACCCGATCACCGGCCAGGGTTCGAACTCGGCCTCCAAGTGCGCGGCCGCCTACCTGGCCTCGATCGTCGAGAACGGCGACAAGCCCTTCGACGAGGCGTGGATGCAGGCCACGTTCGACCGCTACTGGAACACCGCGCAGCACGTCACGAAGTGGACGAACGCGATGCTCGGCGTCCCGCCGGAGCACGTCCTCAACCTGATCGGCGCCGCCGGCCAGCTCCAGCCGGTCGCCGACCGCTTCGCGAACGGCTTCGACGACCCGGCGGACTTCGAGAACTTCTTCTTCGACCCCGAGAAGACGTCCGCCTACCTCGCGTCGGTGCTTCAGGGCTGATCGAAGCCCTCGTCCGTGCCGTCCGTCGCTCCCTCGGGGAGCGCGGGCGGCGCGTACGTTTCCAGGGCCTTGCCGCCGGGGTCGGGGCGGACGGCGCCGAGCAGGGGGTTGGCGGCGATCGGGGAGACCTTGACCTTCGCCCCGGGGCGGGGGGCCTGCACGACCAGGCCGTGGCCGAGGTAGATCGCCACATGCGTGGCCTCGGGGAAATAGACCACCAGATCGCCGGGGCGCAGCTCCCGAAGGGGCACCCGAGGAAGCGTCCGCCACTGTTCCTGGCTGGTCCGCGGGATCTCCCGGCCGGCGCTCGCCCAGGCCTGGGAGGTCAGCCCCGAGCAGTCGTACGACTCCGGCCCCTCGGCGCCCCACACGTACGGCTTGCCGATCTGCCGCACCGCGTACCGCAGCGCCTCCCCGCCCTCCTGCGAGGGGGTGAGGGCGGTGTCCAGGGTGCCGGAGTCGAGGAGTTCGCGCTGCGCCCCCGCGGTCTGGGTCCGCTCCAGCTCGGTCAGCCGGGCGAGCTGGTCGGCGGAGAGGGTGGCGAGCAGCTTCTGGACGTCCTTCAGCTTCACCTCGACGTCGTCCCGCTGTTTCCGCTGTCGTGCGGCGAGCGTCTGCTGACGGTCCAGGGCCTGGCGCGAGCGGCTCGCGAGCGTGTCCGCCTTCTTCTCCGCCTCGGCGAGACGGGAGACGGTGCCCGCCCGGTCGCGGGCCGCACGCGCCATCAGATGACCTTGGTCCAGGGCGCGCTGGGGGTCGTTCGACAGCAGGAGCCGCAGGTATCCGGAGAGCTCGGAGCGGCCCTGGTACTGCTCGCGCGCGAGCCTTCCGGCCGCGTTGCGGCCGTCGGCGAGCGCCTTGCGGGCGGCGGTGAGGTCGGCACCGACCTTCTTGGTGTCGGCGGTCTGGAGCCGTAGGGCCTCGTCGGTGGCGTTGAAGGTCTCGGTGGCCTGCTCGGCCTGGCGGTAGAGGGTCTGGAGCCGGGTGAGGAGGGAGGCGACGGAGTCACCGCCGGGGGGCGGGAGTTCGGCGGCGTCGTCGAGGGGGGTGCCGTCGGCGGGGTCGATGGAGTCGTCCGGGGCCGCCGGGTCCGTCGTGGCGCTCGGCGTCCCGCCGGGTGGCGCTACGGGGGATTCGCCGTCGGAGGGCGGGTCCTGGGCCGGCGGATCGACCGGTGGGGCCGTCGACGACTCGCCCGCGACCTCGGCGGGGGCCTCGACCGGTGGGTCCGCCGGATCGTCGGCGGTCGCCGACGGAAGCCCCGCCAGGGCCGTCGTCGCGACCAGCACCCCCGTGCAGACCGTGCGCAGCAGCCTTCCTGACATGTCATCACCTCCACGGAGATGATGGGCGTGCCAGGTGGTGCGATGAGCTCACAAAGGGGCGATTCGGGCTAAGCGGCTCACCCGTTCGGCTTGGACCACGGCCACTTCAGCTCGCGCCGCTCCCGTCCCTCGGGGGCGTACTCGTAGACCCAGCCGCGCTGGAGCCCGAGCCGTTTGGTCCGCCCGGCCGGCTCGCGCAGATACGCGTGCACGGTCGGCGGCCCGCCGTCGGGGTTCGGCACCGGCACCTCGTACCACTTCGGCGGATGTCCGGTCGGACCGACGAGGACGGGCAGGACCTGGCCGTCGAGGGGGCCGCCACGAAAGAGGGTGTTCTCGCTTCTCACGACCCCAGTCTCATATGAGGTGTGCCGCCTCGCTCACCACGGGGGTCACTCGTCGTGCCAGGGTGCCGACCGGCCCCTCCGCGCGCTCCTGTGCGAGGAGCCGCTTGACGACCGCCGCCGTCTCCTCGTCGGTCGCGGCCGACGCCGCGAGCAGCGCGATCAGATGGTCGACGAGCCAGTCCCGCAGCTCGGCGGCGGAGGGCCGCTTGCCCTCGTCGAGCCAGATCAGCGAAGCCGCCTCCACCGCGGCGATCCAGGTGCGGACCATCATCCGCAGCCGGGGGCCGGGCTCGTCCACGCCCAGGTGGACGAGGATCTGCTCGGCCGCGGCCCGTCGCACCTCGTCCACGATCGCCGTCGTACGGGAGGTCTCGGCGACGCTCCCGCCCTGGAGCAGGGCACTGAAGCCGGCGTCGTGCTGGTCGACGAAGGTCAGGTACCGGTCGAGCACTCGGCCGAGGCGCTCGGTCGGCGGCCCGGTCGGCGGTTCGGTGAAGCACCGCTCCAGCTGGTCGGCGGAGGAGCGCAGCGCGGCCTCGTACAGCTGCTGCTTCCCGCCGGGGAAGTAGCGGTAGACGAGCGGCCGTGAGACGCCCGCCGCCTCGGCGACGTCGTCGAGGGAGACCTCGTCCGGCGCCCGGTGGGCGAAGAGCGTCAGGGCGGCGGCAAGGAGCTGCAGCCGCCGTTCCTCGACGCTGAGCCGGCGGTACGCGGGCGAGGCGGCACTGGTCATGTCTCGCAGGGTAGCTCCGCTGGGTGACACACAGGGGAGCTGTGTCGATGTGCGGCTCCGCCGCGTGGCCGTGGCCACGGCCACGCGGGGCAGGGCGGTCACGCGAGCAGTCCGGAGGCCTTCCAGAGCCGCCGGCCCGGTCCCCGCAGCACGCCGATGTCGTCGAGGAAGTCCGTCAGCCGCTTCGCGCCCGACTGCATCACCTCTCGACGGTGGCCGCTCGCGCGGACCTGGGCGAGGGCCTGGCGGCGGTCCAGGCCGACGTTCTCGTACACCTTGGGGTTGATGAAGCAGGTGGAGAAGACGCGGGCGGCCTCGCCGCAGCTGAGCCGGGTGAACTCCTGCTCCCAGCGGGGCGAGGTCACCATCTGGCGCCGCAGCTCCTCGCGGGCGTAGCGCACATGCCGTGCCTCCTCGACGACGTGGATGCGGGTCACGCCGCGCACCAGCGTCTGGACGCGCTCGTCCGGGAAGGTCAGACGCTGCATCCAGTCGAGGATCTCCTCGCCGAGGAGGGTCGCGGCGAAGGAGCCGGGGGTGGTGGAGACGGTCTTCAGGACGCGGGCCAGGTTGTGGTAGATCCGCGGGACCTGGTAGGCGGGTGCGCCTCCCTTCTGGATCATCCGGGCGAACATCATCGAGTGCCGGCACTCGTCGGCGATCTCGGTGAGCGCGTAGCGCACATGGTTGCTGGTGAGGGACTTGTCGTAGATGTGCCGGACGAGCAGCTGCATCAGGATGATCTCGAACCAGATGCCCAGCGAGGCGAGCGAGGCCGCCTCGTGCCGGGCGAGGTCCATCCGCTGCTCCTCGGACATCTTCCGCCACAGCGGGGTGTCGTAGAGGGACACCAGCTCCGGCGGCCAGAACCACTTGCCGTCCTCGAGCGGGGCCTCCCAGTCGAGTTCGGTCTCGGGGTCGAAGGAATGCTTGAGGGAGGACTCGAGCAGCCGCGCGGCGACCTGTTCCCGGTCGCGCAGGGGGCCGAGGGCGTCCCGGATGAGGGTGAAGTCGTGCTCGGTCCGAGTGGTCATGACGGTGAGACACCTCGCTGTGCACGCGGTCGAGTTACCTGTGGACACTCTTATGAGACTGCTCGTCAGTAAGACCGTCAATCCCTTGCGCGCTACTTGTTGACCGTCTGTCTACCAACGTGTGAGCCTGCCGGAAGGAGCACGTTCGGCGAGCGAAGGAGTCGTCAGTGTCCACGCACGACCTATACGTGAATGCCCCGCAGGAATCTCACTGGAACGTCCCCGCGTCCGGGCACGCCCGCTTCAACTGGGAGTACGAGCAGGGGCGCGAGCGTCTCCTCGCCCTCTACCAGAAGGGCAAGGACAAGCAGTGGGACGGCGCCACCCGCATCGACTGGGAGCTCGAGGTCGACCCGTACGACCCGCTCGGCACCCCGGACGAGGTCCTCACCCTCCACGGCACCCGTCACTGGGCGAAGATGACGGAGAAGGACAAGGGCGATCTGCGCAGGCACTACGCCTCCTGGCAGTTCAGCCAGTTCCTCCACGGCGAGCAGGGTGCGATGGTCTGCGCCGCCCGGATCGTGGAGTCGGTCCCGGACCTGGACGCCAAGTTCTACTCGGCGACACAGACGATGGACGAGGCGCGGCACGCGGAGATCTACGGCCGTTTCCTGCACGAGAAGGTCGGGATGCTCTACCCGATCAACGACAACCTCCAGGGCCTGCTGGGCGACACCCTGCGCGACTCGCGCTGGGACATGCCGTACCTCGGTATGCAGGTCCTCATCGAGGGCCTGGCGCTGGCCGCCTTCGGCATGATCCGCGACACGACGGACAAGCCGCTCCCGAAGCAGATCCTGGCGTACGTGATGCAGGACGAGGCCCGGCACGTGGCCTTCGGCCGGATGGCGCTGCGCGACTACTACAAGCAGCTGTCGGACGCGGAACTGCGCGAACGCGAGGAGTTCGTGATCGAGGGCTGCTATCTGATGCGGGACCGGCTGCGCGGGGTCGAGGTCCTGGAGAACTTCGGCATCCCGAAGAAGGAGGCGCAGGAGCTCAGCGAGCAGAGCGAGTTCCTGCACCTCTTCCGCAAGCTGCTGTTCAGCCGGATCGTCCCGTGCGTGAAGGACATAGGCCTGTGGGGCGAGCGCCTGCAGCGGGCCTATCTGGACATGGGCGTCTTCGACCTGGGCGACTCGAACCTGGACCTGTTGATGACGCAGGACGAGGAGGTGGCCGAGGCGCTGGACCGGGAGCGCTTCGCCACGGAGGAGGGGGAGCGGATCGCGGAGGTCGACGAGGCCATCGCGCAGGGCGCGGCGGAGGGGTAGGCGGAGGACGAGGTCGCCGGGGCGGGAGCCGGGGCCGGACCCGGGAGCGTGGGTGGTGGTGCGGGTGACGTAGCGTGCCCGGCATGACCATGCCGCCATCGCCGACCCAGCCGCCCCACAACCCGTACGGCGGGCCCGTGCCGCCCCCGCAGCAGCCCGGTGCGTTCGGTGCCGGGCAGGGCTTCCCCCAGCAGGGCTTCCCCCAGCAGGGCTTCCCTCAGCAGGGCTTCCCTCCGCAGGGTGTTCCGCCGCAGTACCAGGGGCCGGGCGCGGTGGCCTGGGGGCAGCCGCCCATGGGACCGCCGCCGAAGAAGAAGCTGTCGGCCGGGGCGATCGTCGCCATCGTCCTCGGCTCCCTGGTCCTGGTCGGCGGTCTCGGTTACGGGGCTTTCGCCGGGCTCTCCGGTGTCACCGGCTCCTTCCCCGAGGCGACGCACAAGCTCGTCGTCCCCAAGACCCTCCTCGCCGGCGAGTACACGCTGGTCTCCGACCTCTCCGAGACCGAGGGCAAGGAGATCGAGGACACCCCCGACCTCACCGTGAAGGACGCCAAGGCGGCGGTCGGACAGTACAGCGGCAAGGACGACTCCGCCCTCGTCGTCTCCGGGATGCACGGACGCATCAAGAACGCCGAGCTCACGCGCTCGTCCATCCTCAAGGGCGCGGCCACGGAGAAGGGCTCGACGCTCGTCGTCCGGCCCAAGGACTTCACCCCCGCCGGGTACGGCGTGACCGTCCGCTGCCAGGTCACCACGTCGAAGGACGCCCTGGGCACGACCACGCTCCCCATGTGCGCCTGGGGCGACGACAACACCGCCGCCGCCGTCGCCCGCGTCACCCCCGAGTCGGCCACGGCCGACCCGAAGGACATCGACCTGGCCGAGCTCGCCGAGACCACGGCCAAGATCCGCGCGGAGATCCGCAAGCCGATCAGCTGACACCCTCGGTGGGGGCGGGGAGCAGCGCCTCCTCCATCACGGCCCGGGCGATCGGCGCCGCGCTGCCGCCGCCGCTGATGTCCGTACGGCTGGCCTCCGCGTCCTCGATGACGACCGCCACCGCCACCGCGGGCTGGGCCGCGTCCGCGGCCTGCGCCCAGGCGATGAACCAGGCGTACGGCGTCCCGGTGTTGCCCAGGCCGTGCTGGGCCGTGCCCGTCTTGCCGCCGACGACCGCCCCGGGGATCGCCGCGTTCGTGCCCGTCCCCTCCTCGACCGCCCTGACCATCAGCCGCTGCAGCTGGGTGGCGGTCGAGGGGCGCATCGCCTGGCGGTAGCTGCGGCGGCCGGTGGTGTCGACCGTCGTGCCGCCCGACGTCGTCGTCCGTTCGACCAGATACGGGTACGCGATCTCCCCGTTGTTGGCGACCGCCGCCGCGACCATCGCCATCTGCAGCGGGGTCGCCGTCGTGTTGAACTGGCCGATCGACGACAGTGCCAGCTGGTCGGGGCTCATGTCCGTGTCGAAGTTGGACCGCGCGACCCAGGCGGGGACCTTCAGGAGCGTGTCGTCGAAGCCGAACCTCTCCGCCGCGTCGACCATCCCCGTCAGGCCCACCTCCACCCCGAGGCCGGCCATCACCGTGTTGCAGGACCACTGGATCGCGTACGCCAGCGAGGCGTTCCCGCACCCCTTCGCCGCGTTCGGGAGGACCTGTCGGGTGCCCGGCAGTACGAACGGGTCCGGGGTGTCCGTCGGCGCGTCGACGTCCCTGACCACGTCCGCGTCGAGTGCCGCCGCCGCGGTCACGATCTTGAAGGTCGAGCCGGGGGGATAGGTCTGCCGGATCGCCCGGTTCAGCATCGGCTGGTTCGGCGAGGAGTTCAGCCGCGCCCACGCCTCCTCGACCTTCGGGCCCGTCCCCGACAGCAGCCCCGGGTCGTAGGAGGGCGAGGAGACCAGGGCCAGGATGCGTCCGCTCGACGGCTCGATCGCCGCGACCGCCCCGCGCTTCCCGCCGAGTCCCCGGTACGCGGCCTCCTGCATCGAGGCCCGGACCGTCGTCACCGCCTTCCCGCCCGGCCGGCGGCCCCGGGTGATGTCGTTCCAGAACGGCAGCGGGGCGAGCAACGCACTCGTACCGGCGAGGATGCCGTCCTCGGCGCTCTCCACGAACGCGGTGCCGTACGTCTGGGAGGCGTAGCCGGTCACCGGCGCGTACAACGGGCCCTGCTCGTAGGTCCGTTCGTAGCGCAGCTGCTGCCCGCTGTCCCGTGAGCCGGTCACCGGCCGTCCGTCGACGACGATCGCGCCGCGCGGCTGGCCCCAACGGGCGATGGCGGGGCGTCGGTCGGCCGGGTTCTCGTCCAGTTCGTCCGCCTGGAGGACCATCACCCGCGCGGCGTTCACCAGGAGCGCCACCAGGAGGAGCAGGCAGAGCGCGGCCGCGCGCCGGATGTACCGGATCACCGGGCGTCCTCCACGATCGGTGCGATGACCCCGGTCTCGACGGCGTCCGGGAGCGGGGCGCGGGCCGAGTCGCTCACCCGGATCAGCAGCGCCACGATGACCCAGTTGGTGACGACGGACGAACCGCCCTGCGCCAGGAACGGCATGGGCATACCGGTCAGCGGGATCAGGCCCATCACCCCGCCGGCGATCACGAAGACCTGGAGCGCCAGGATGGAGGCGAGGCCGATCGCGAGGAGCCGCCCGAAGGGGTCGCGCAGCGCGAGCCCGGCCCGGTAGCCGCGTCCGACGAGCAGCGCGTACAGCAGGAAGAGGGCGGTCAGTCCGACCAGGCCGAGCTCCTCGCCGGCCGTGGCGAGGATGAAGTCGGACTTGGCGGCGAATCCGATCAGGATGGAGTGCCCGAGTCCGAGGCCGGTGCCGAGCACTCCGCCGGCGGCGAAGGAGAAGAGGGACTGTGCGAGCTGGCCGGGTCCGTCGCCCGCCTCGATGGAGGCGTACGGGTTGAGCCAGTCCTCGACCCTGCTGTGCACATGGGGTTCGAGGGAGCCGACGGCGAAGGCCCCGAAGGCCGCCAGGAGCAGCCCGACGGCGATCCAGCCGGTCCGGCCCGTCGCCACGTACAGCATGATCACGAAGAGTCCGAAGAAGAGCAGAGAGGTGCCGAGATCCCGCTCCAGGATCAGGACGCCGACGCTCAGGATCCAGATCGCGACGATCGGCCCGAGCACGCGGCCGGTGGGGAACTGAAGCTTCCAGATCCTGCGGCCGGTGTACGCCAGCGCGTTGCGGTTCGCCGCGAGGTAGGCGGCGAAGAACACGGCCAGCAGGATCTTGGCGAACTCGCCCGGCTGGAAGGAGAGTCCGCCGATCCGGATCCAGATCTTGGCCCCGTTCACGGCGGGGAAGAAGATCGGCACGAGCATCAGGGCGAGCGCGGTGGCCATCGACAGATAGGCGTACCGCTGGAGCACCCGATGGTCGCGCAGCAGCACGACGACGGCGATGAAGAGCGCCACCCCCAGCGTCGACCAGACCAGCTGGGTGAAGGCGGCCTGGTCGTGGGGGGTCTCCAGGTCGAGCCGGTAGATCAGCACCAGGCCGAGCCCGTTGAGGAGCACGGCGATGGGCAGCAGCAGCGGATCGGCGTACGGCGCGCGGAAGCGGACGGCGACATGGGCCAGGAGCGCGAGCGCGCCGAGACCGGCGCCGTGGCGGACGGCGTCCGGCGGCACCGCGCCGCTCCTGGCCAGGCCGACGTCGGCGTAGCCGAGCACGGAGATGAGGACGGCGCAGACGAGGAGGGAGAGTTCCACGCCGCGGCGCTTCGGGGTGCGAGACCCGGGCGGGGGAGCGTCCGCCGTCGTTGCGGTCATGGTCCGCAACGTAGCAAGCAATAACCCTTATATCCCTTATGTGTGACGGTGCGCCGTCAGGGCTCCGGCTCGGCCTCCACCGGGTCGAAGGCCACGTACTCGGGCAGGGTCAGTCGCGCCAGCGCCCCGCCTCCGTCGTCCGGCGCCCGGCCGAAGACCAGTTCCGCCCCGATCACTTCGGCCTGCCCCACCGCGATCGTGAGACCGAGCCCGTGCCCCTTGCCGCCGCTCTCCGTACGGAACCGCTGCGGCCCGGTCGCCAGCAGGTACTCCGGGTATCCGGGACCGTGGTCCCGCACCGTGACGACCGCGCCGTCCACGGTCAGGACCACCGGCGGCGCGCCGTGCTTGTGCGCGTTGGTCACGAGATTGCCGAGGACCCGCTCCAGGCGCCGCCTGTCCGTCTCGACCGTGGCGTCCCGGACGATCCGCACCTCGGTCTCCGTCCCCGACGCGCGCACCACCCGCCGCGCGAGCGGGCCGAGGTCGTGGACCGCCAGATCGACCGTCTCGTTGCGGGCGTCGAGCCGGGAGATCTCCAGCAGGTCCTCGGTCAGGTCGCGCATCGTCCTCACCCGGTCCCGTACGAGCTCCGAGGGCCGCCCCTCCGGCAGCAGTTCGGCGGCGGCCGACAGGCCGGTCAGCGGGGTGCGCAGCTCGTGCGCGACATCGGCGGTGAAGCGCTGCTCGGTCTGCAGCTTGCGCTGGAGCGAGGAGGCCATCGTGTCGAGCGCCCCGGAGACCGTGGCCACCTCGTCCTGGTGGCGCGAAGGGTCCTTCGTACGGGGGTCGTTGACCCGCGCGTCGAGGTCGCCCGCGCTGATCCGCCGGGCGACCTGAGCGGTGAGGTGCAGCCGCCGGGTGACCCGGGTGACGGCGAAGGCGCCCAGGAGCAGCGTGGCCACGATCGCCAGGACCGAGGAGCCCAGGATCGAGCGGTCGAGCCCGTCGATGGTCTCCGCGCTCGTCGTGTAGTCCAGCTGTACGGCGAGAGCTCGGCCGTCCGCCGGGCCCGCCGCCCACATCGTCGGCCGGCCCTCGTGCTCCACGACCACCGTGCCGCGCTCGCCCCGAAGGGCGAGGGCGCGCAGCGAGCCGGGCAGGCCCTCCGGGTCGATACCGGTGAACCGGGGGAGCGGATCGCCCGCCTCGTAGGCCCGGGTGGCCGCGGTGAGCCGGGTCAGCGCCCTCTCGCGGGAGTCGTTCACGGTCTGCCCCGCCACCGAGACATGGACGAGCACGCCGAGCAGCGCCGCAAGCGCGCAGCACATGACCGCGATGAAGACCGTGGACTTCCAGGTGAGGGTGGCCGTCCAGGCAGGCAGGCGCGGTCGCGCGCGCCGGGTCACCGGGGCTCTCCGGAGAGCACGTCGGCCGAGGGGAAGGGGGTCGGCGACGGGGAGGGCGGTGCCGTGGGCTCCACGAAACGGGGCTCGGGGGTCGGGGAGGGCGACGGGACCGGCGGCTTCACGCGCACGATCTCGTCCCGGGTCGGCAGCATCGCGCGCTGCTGCTCGTCCCAGGACCACGCGGTGCGGTACTCGTATCCGGGGATGCCGGCCGAGGCGGCCCGTACGATCACGTCCCGGCCCGCCAGCTCCACGCTGATGACCTGGTCGATGGTGGACATGATCCGGGTGAGGCCGTCGTTCTCGGCGAGATAGACCCGCAGGCCGACCTGCTGATCGGGCATCCGGATGCCGACGATCAGCTCGTCGCGGCCGTTGCCGGTCAGATCACGGTAGTACGGCCGCATGACCGGACACTTCGCGGGCTCGGTGGTGCACCGGCCGATCTGCCGGGCCGTCTCCTCGTACATGCCGTCGGCGCCGGAGTACGTGTCGGGGTGGGCGTTCGCCTCGGCCCGGACCACGGCCAGGGCGTCGACGCGGTGGACGTCGTTGTCGGGGGCCTTGATGCCGGGGACGCTCTGGGTGTCGGTCTCGCCGTAGTCGAGGGGCGGCTCGCTCGCCGGCGGCAGGTCGGGCCAGAGGCGGACCGGGCCGACGGCGGTGGGCGTGGGGCCCGCGCTCTCCAGTCCACCCACGCCGCCGCAGCCGGAGAGCACGAGCGGTGCCGCCGCGGCCAGGGCCACGGCGGCGACGAGCGGCCGTCCGCGCGGTCTCACGCTGCTCCTCGGTGCTGATGGTGTCGGTGCGGTGACCGTCCTTGGTCGGGCCCCGCAGGTGATCGGCCGGAGCTCGGGACGGTCGGTCTTCCCGTAGACCTTATTCGTAGGGAAGTCCTTTTTGTCTACTTGCTGGATCGCGCGGACCCCGGCGACGGCCGTGGAGCCGTCGTCCGGCACGCCTCGATCGGGTCCCCGGTCCGCACCTCGGCGACGCTGTGGAGCAGCGCCTCCGCCGGTCTCGGCGGTCGAGGTCCCGGGTTCGCACCGGTGGGCGTGTGTGTCGGGGCCTCGGATCCGCGCTGCGAAAGCGTGATGGATTCAAGGTCAAATGTTCGATATTACCGCTTCGTCACGGTCGCCCATGGGCGCCGCCGGGGAGCTGTTACAGCTCCATCCGGTCGAGCGCCGCACGGCAGAAGGTGAGCAGCTTCTCGTCCTCGTGGACGTCATGGCTGCTGAAGCCGCTCTCGCGCACGTTGTGACGACGGCGCCGGGCCAGCTCCGCACGGATCAGCCCCTCCGCCGCCGCGGCCGCGGGGCCCATCTCGGCCAGGCACTCGGCGATGTCCACACGTGCGTGCCGGTTCTCCTCCCAGCCCGCCATCAGCACCGGGAGCGCCGACTCCACGTCCCCGGACACCCGCCACAGGGCCGTCGCACTCCGCACCCGCACCCACAGGTCGCGCGCCGTGAGACCGGGGAGCAGGGCCGGTGCTCCGGAGGCGGCAGCCGGGCCGATCTCGCCCAGGGCCCGGGCGGCCACGCACCGGTCGGCGTCCGGCGCGCCGGAACTCAGCCGGGCCTCCAGGGCCGGCAGCACGGCACCGCGGTCGCCCTCCACCGACCAGAGCGCGAGCGCCGCCTGCGCCGAGACCCCCGCCGCGTCGCTCCCCAGCAGCGCCCGCACCTCCGGCAGCGCCTCCCGGGCGGCGGGCCCGAAGGCCGCGATGGCCCGCAGCGCCGCCTCCTGCACCCAGTCCCTACGGTTCGGCGGCGCCCCGCGCAGCACCCGCAGCACCTCGGGCAGAGCCTGGACACCCCGGACCGAGGCCAGCGCGAAGAGCAGCGGCGCCGCGTGGTCGTACAGCCGGTCGTCCAGCTCGACCCGGGCCAGCCGGCGGCGCAGCGCGGGGGCGAGCGGGACGGCTGCGGGGCCCAGGGTCGGCACCGCGTACAGCAGATCGCGCCGCACCTCCGGCTCCCGCAGGGCCCGGGCGAGCAGCGGCACCGCCCGCGGGTCCCCGGACCTGGCGAGGGCGAGCAGCGCCCTCGCCCGGCCGTCGGACGCTCCGGGGCCCGGGGCGGCGAGCCACGCCGCGAGGGTGTCGACCGCGGGGCCGGTCAGCTCGAACAGCCCCTCCAGGAACGCGGCGGCGGCTTCGCGCAGCCTCGGGTCGGGGTCGGCGAGCTGCGTCCCGACCAGCCGCACCACCTCTTCGTACCGCCCGCGCCACACCCGTATCAACCCGCCGCACAGCCAGATCGCGTCCGCTCTCTGGGACCGGTCGGGGCTGCGCAGTTGGGAGAGGACCAGGGCGATCCGGTCGTCCACACGGTCGTCGAGCGCGGTGTGGAGCGTGCGCATCAGCTCGTCGGTCCACGGCGTCGGGCGCCCGGCCGAGCGCTCCTCGAACAGCTCGCGGACCTGCCCGATCAGGGTGGGCGTGGAGGGCCGGGGGCTCTCGGGGTGGGCCGGCTCGACGGGTGTGGTCCGCACCTCGTCGAGCAGGTCCGTCACCCGCTCCACGACGTCGTCCGGGACCTCGCCCGGCGCGCACCGGGCCAGCTGGGCGAGGGCCGCGAGCCGCAGGCCCGGCGCCTGTGCGGCGTGGGTGAGCCAGCCGAGCCACTCGACCGTCTCGGCCCGCAGCGACTCGTGCCGCCGCGCGATCCGCCCCACGGCCTCCACCAGGGCGAGCCGCACCTCCGTTTCGCACTCGACCGTCAGCCGCTCCCGCAGCAGGGTCAGGACGCGCGCCGGGTCGGGGTGCAGCGAGGCGAGCGCGCACGGGGCGGCCAGCCGCACCTCGGGATCGGGGTCGCCGACCAGACCGAGGAAGACGTCCGCCCCCGCGGCGACCGCGGCAGCCGCCATCGCGTAGTTGGCGGCGGGGATGAACTCCTCGTCGTCCGGGTCCAGTTGGTCCAGCTCGTCGTCGTCGCTCAGATCGATCCCGCCGATGCTGGTCAGCAACTCGACGATGCCGCCCCGGTCCTGGACCTTCGGATCGGCGACGAGTTCGAGCAGGAAGGGGATGCAGGCGAGCGTCGAGTCGTAGACATCGCCCTGGTGGTGCACCGCGCCGTACATCCCGTCGAGGGCGAGCTCGCGCTCCGCCGGATCCGCCGAGGCGAGTCCGCGCAACAGTCCCGGCACATCGTCCGCGGGGCCGTAGGCATGGCCCAGCGAGGCCCAGTCGACCTCCTCGATCCCCGTCAGCATGCCGGCCGCCGCCTTCCCCGTGAGCGCTGTACCAGGCAGCAAGTGTGCACCACGGTCCCGACAACAAGGACCCGCTGACCGGACGCGGTCCACGAACCGCCCCCGGGGCGCATGCTTTGCGCCACGCGCCCGGCACGCTCCGGGAGTTGCCCCGGGGTGCGTTCGGCGCACGGGGCGGCGCGAACCGCCGCTTCCGGGTGCCTTCCGTGTCTCTCATGGCTGAATCGGCCGGGATCGGGGAGTAGTGGCGGCCGCCCCGGGTGAGGACTGACCCGTGGATCTTCCTCGTATCGCGCCGATGCTCGCCACGCCCGGCGCGCTGCCACCCCCCGGGCGGGACGCCGCGTGGGCCTACGAGACCAAGCAAGATGGCCAAAGGGCGATGCTCTATCTCGGCGGCGACGGCGGCCTCGTGGTGCGCTCGCGGTCCGGCGAGGACGTCTCCGCCGCCTACCCGGAGCTCCGGGCGCTGGGCCGGGCGCTGCCCGCGGGCCGGGCGGCGGTGCTGGACGCGGAGATCGTGGTGCTCGACGAGAGCGGGCGCAGCGACTTCGCCCGGCTCCAGCCCCGGATGGGTCTGGCGGGCTCGCCCGCCCGGGCGCGGCGGATGGCGGTGAGCGACCCGGTGCACGCCGTCCTGTTCGACCTGGTGTTCCTCGATGGCCGGCTGCTGACCGGTCTGCCCTGGACGGAGCGGCGCCAGGAGCTCGAAGGGCTGGCGCTGGAAGGCCCGGCCTGGTCCACGCCGCGCGCCCTGGTCGGCCACGGCGAGGCCGCGCTCAGGGCGACCCGCGAACACGGCCTGGAAGGACTCCTCTGCAAACGGATCACCTCCCGGTACGAGCCCGGGGTGCGCTCGAAGAACTGGATCAAGATCCGCAACATGCGCACCGCGGACATCGTCGTCGGCGGCTGGCTGCCCGGCGGCGGACGGCTGTCCGGCCTGCCGGGATCGGTCCTCATGGGGCAGCGTCACGCCGGCGGTCTGCGCTACGTCGGCAGCGTGGGCACCGGCTGGAGCGAGTCCGAGCGCACCGCCCTGGCCCGGCTGCTGCACGCCGCCGAGATCGACGACTGCCCCTTCTCGGAGGTGCCGCCGGTGGCCGGGGCGCACTGGGTCGTGCCGCGCCTGGTGGGCGAGGTCCGGTACGCCGTCCGCACCCGGAACGGGCTGCTGCGCCAGCCGTCCTGGCTGCGCCTGCGACCGGACCTGACGCCCGAGGAGTCCGCCGCCGACTTCGAGTGACGCGACGCCCGTGTCAGGGCATGGCTCCGGCCCGGTCCGCGTCGAAGAGCGGCGCGAGCAGATCCCCGTACCGCTCCAGACGCGGCGCCATGTCGTTCATCAGCAGGACGAGATCGCCGGGGTCACCGCACGCCTCGACCTCCTCCCAGGTCACCGGCGCGGAGACGGCCGGCCGCCGGCGGGCCCGCAGGGTGTAGGGCGTGGCCGTGGTCTTGGCGGCGGCGTTCTGGCTGAAGTCGACGAAGACCTTCCCCGGCCGCAGGGCCCGCGCCATCCGGTGTACGACCAGGGCGGGGTGGTCCGCCTCGGCCCGGACGGCGAGCTGTTTCGCGTACGCCGACACCTGGTCGGAGGGCGTCGGCTCCACCGGTACGAGCAGATGCAGGCCCTTGGCGCCGGAGGTCTTCACGAACGCCTCCAAGCCGTCCTCGGCGAGCCGCTCGCGCAGCCAGAGCGCCACCCGGCAGCACTCCACGACGGTCGCGGGCGGCCCGGGGTCGAGATCGAAGACGATCCGGTCGGCGACTGCGGGGGAGTCGGCGCGCCACTGCGGCGTGTGGAACTCCACCACCAGGTTCGCCGCCCACATCAGGGAGGGCAGGTCCTGGATCATCACCTGCCGGGCGCGCGGGTCCTCGGAGCGCGGCACCGGGGTGGTCTTCACCCAGGCGGGTGTGCCGGGCGGCGGGTTCTTCGTGAAGAAGAGCTGGCCCTCGGGACCGTCCGGGTAGCGCAGGAAGGACACCGGGCGGTCGCGCAGATGGGGGAGGAGCGCGGCGCCGACGGTGGCGTAGTAGTGCAGCAGCTCGCCCTTGGTGGTGCCGGTGGCCGGGTGGAGGATCTTGTCCAGGTTGCTGAGCGCCAGGCGCCGCCCCTCCACCTCTGTGATCGGCGTCATACGATGAGAATCCCATGATTCCGGGAATCTCGTGCGAAAGGGATGAAACGTGCGATCCATTTGGAACGGCGCCATTTCCTTCGGCCTGGTCAGCATCCCGATCAAGCTGGTGAACGCCACCGAGAGCCGGTCCGTGTCCTTCCGCCAGATCCACGCCGAGGACGGCGGCCGGATCCGCTACCGCAAGGTGTGCGAGCTGGACGGCGAGGAGGTCTCCCAGGCGGAGATCGGCAAGGCGTACGAGGACGCCGACGGGACCATGATCCCGATCACCGACGACGATCTGGCGTCCCTGCCGCTGCCGACGGCGAAGACGATCGAGATCGTGGCCTTCGTGCCGGCCGGGGAGATCGACCCGCTCCAGATGGACGCCGCGTACTACCTCTCGGCGAGCGGCGTCCCGGCCGCCAAGCCGTACACCCTGCTGCGGGAGGCGCTCAAGCGCAGCGACAAGGTGGCGGTGGCGAAGTACGCGCTGCGGGGACGGGAGCGGCTGGGGATGCTCAGGGTCGTGGACGACGTGATCGCCATGCACGGACTGCTCTGGCCGGACGAGATCCGCGCCCCCGAAGGGGTGGCCCCGGAGACGCCGGTCGCGATCCGGGAGGCCGAACTGGACCTGGCGGACGCCCTGATGGCCACGCTCGGCGAGGTGGACATCACCACCCTGCACGACGACTACCGGGAGGCCGTCGAGCAGATGATCGCCGCGAAGGCGGAGGGCGGCGAGGGGGTCGCGCCACCGGAGCCCGAGGCGGAGGGCGGCGGAAGGGTCATCGACCTGATGGCCGCGCTGGAGAGCAGCGTCCGCGCGGCGAAGGAGGCGCGCGGGGAGGGCGGGGTCGCCGAGGTGACCGAGCTGGCGCCGCGCAAGACGTCGTCGCGTACCCCGAAGGAGACGGGCGCGCGGAAGTCCACGGCGAAGACGGCCGCGAAGAAGACGGCGGCACCGGCGCGCAAGTCGACGTCCAAGGCGGGGGCGGGCGGCAAGGCCGCGACGGCGAAGTCGACCTCGAAGTCGGCGGCGAAATCCACGGCGAAATCCACGGCGAAGTCCACCGCGAAGAAGGCGGCGGCCAAGAAGACGACGGCGAAGAAGGCGACCCCGCGCAAGCGCAGTGCGTGAGGCCGCCGACCACGGCCCTTCGGGGCACTCCCTAAGGGGTGTCCCGGAGCAGCTCCCGCAGTGACCCCTTCATGGCGTCGACGAACGCCTCCCGCTCCGCCTCGCCCACCAGGTCGAGCGAGAGGTACGGGTTCAGGTCCTCCAGCTCCACCAGCAGCAGCTCCCCGCCCGGGGCCCGGCACGCGTCCACGCGCTGGATGCCGAAGTCCAGGGCGTTCCAGTCGACGAAGCGCTGGGCGAACTCCAGGTCCGCCGCGGTCGGCGCGTACGGTTCGAGCCTCCAGCGGGCCTCCGGGTCCGGGGCGTACAGCGCGTACTGGAAGGTGCGCCCGACGAAGTAGAACGACACCTCGTACGTGAAGAGGATGCGCGGCTGGACGAGCATCCCGGCCGGGTCCACCTCGTCGAGCCGGGCCCGTTCCACGAACCTGAGGCCGACCGAGTCCGCGCCGAGCAGGGGCTTCACGACGTACTCGTCGGCCTCCGGCAGCCGGTCGAACTCCTCGCGGCGTCCCGCCGTGGGAATGACCGGAAATCCCTCCCTCGACAGGCGGAGGAGATAGTCCTTTCCGGCCATGTCACCCTTGCCGGAGAGCGAGTTGAACATGCGCACGCCGGCCTCGCGCGCGGCGCGCGTGAAGGCGTCGTACGCCTCCTGGTAGTGGATCACGGGCCCGCTGTTGCGTACGACGACGGCGTCGAAGCGGTCCATCAGCGCGGCCGCGTCGAGCGGATGGCAGAGCGCGACCTCGAACTCCTCGCGGAGCCGGCCGGAGAGCCAGATGTCCTCGTCGCAGTAGCGACGCCCGCGCGCCTGATAGCCGAGGTCGGTGACGTAAAGAAGCGTTCCCATGGGGGCATCCAAGCAGAGGCCGGGCGAGGGTTCGCACTCCGATCAGAAGGGCTAATCAACGGGCCCTGGGGCGGCGGCCGTTACCTACGTATCGTTTTTGGAGGTAACAGCTACGGAGGAGGAACCTTCAGATGAGCCCCATCGCCTCGCGCCACTACTTCGAGACCCAGCTCCAGCTCACCGAGGACCCGCTGCTGGTCGCGGCCCGCCTCGCCGACTCGGGTCTGCACGAGTCGTACGTCGTCTACGAGAACGGTGGCAGCTGGTCCTACGCGGGCGGCGTCCGCGCCGAGCTGACGCTGGACCGCACCGGCGCCCGGCTGACCCAGGAGGACGTCCCGGACGCCTTCCGCCCGTGGAACGACCAGCCCCTGCGCCTGGTGTCCGAGCTGCTCGACACCGTCACCGTGCCGTACTGGAGGGCCTACGGCTGGGCCACCTTCGAGCTCTCCTACGCCAAGGACGGCAACCTGGACGGCATCGGCGACGGCCGGCTGATGCACCTCGTCGTGCCGCGCGCCGAGGTCCGCTTCGAGGCCGGCCACGCCCTGCTGCGCGCCTCCGACCAGGCCACCCTCGACGCGCTCCTCACCACCGTCGCCAACCCCGGCCCCACCCTGGACGGGCAGCCCCGCCCACTGGACGTGCACGCCACGGGCGGCGCCCAGTACCGCGAGGCGGTGCGGCTCGCCGTCGACGAGATCAACGCGGGACAGCTGCACAAGGTGATCCTTTCCCGCGTCGTCGAGGTCGACGACGACGTCGACCTGACCGGCACCTACGTGGCCGGCCGCCGCGGCAACAACCCCGCCCGCTCCTTCATGCTCAACCTGGGCGGCACCGAGGCCATCGGCTTCAGCCCGGAGATCGTCGTCCAGGTCTCCGAGGACGGCCGGGTCGTCAGCCAGCCGCTGGCCGGCACCCGCGCCCTCACCGGCGACCTGCTCACCGACGAGGGTCTGCGCGCGGACCTGTTCGGCTCGCCCAAGGAGGTCTACGAGCACGCCATCTCGGTCAAGGTCGGCGCCGACGAACTGGTCGACGTCTGTGTCGAGGGCTCGGTCGAGGTGCCGGAGTTCATGGCCATTCGCGAGCGCGGCAGCGTCCAGCACCTCGCCTCCCGAGTCGCCGGCAAGCTCGCCCCCGGCCGCGAGGCCTGGGACGCCTTCGGCGCGGTCTTCCCCGCCGTCACCGCCTCCGGCGTGCCGAAGTCGGCCGCGTACGACTCCATACGCCGGCACGAGCCGGAGTCCCGCGGCCTGTACAGCGGCGCGGTCCTCACCGTCGACCACACCGGAGCGATGGACGCGGCCCTGGTGCTGCGCAGCGCCTACCGCAAGGACGGGCGCACCTGGCTGCGGGCAGGCGCCGGCATCGTCGGACACTCCACGCCGGAGCGCGAGTTCGAGGAGACCTGCGAGAAGCTCGACAGCGTCGCGCGGTTCCTGGTGCCCGCCGGCGCGGGGGCGGGCGGTACGCGATGAGGGTCGCCGCCGAGCTCTACATAGCCGGCGTCGGCAGCTGGCTGCCGGACGAGGTGACGACCGCCGACGCGGTCGCCCACGGCTGGTACGAGGAGGCCGACCGCAAGGCGTCCGGGATGCTCGCCGTCCGCGTGGCCGGTGAGCTCCCGGCCCCCGAGATGGCCGTACGGGCCGCCCGCACCGCGCTGCGCAGGGCGGGCCGGACCGGGCTCACCCCCGACGACTACGGCGCGCTGCTGCACTGCGCCACCTACCACCAGGGACCCGACGGCTGGTCCGCCCCGCACTACGTCCTGCACCGCACGCTGGACCGGCCGGTCGGCGCGGCCCAGGTCGGCCCCGGCTGCCTCGGGATGCTGACCGCCCTGGAGATGGCCGCCCACCGGCTGGCCGCCGACGACGGCAAGGACGCCGTCCTGCTCACCGCGGCCGACAACTTCTCCGCACCTCTGGTGGACCGCTGGAACTCCTCCCGGTTGTTCCTCCTCGCCGACGGCGGCGCGGCCGCGGTGGTCTCCCGGCGGGACGGCTTCGCCCGGCTGCTGTCGGTCGGCTCGGTCTCCGCCCCGTCGATGGAGGAGCTGCACCGCGGCGGCGAGGAGCTCTTCCCGCCCGGCATCACCGTCGGCCGCTCCCTCAACTTCGAGGAGCGCAGCGACCACTGGCGCAAGCGGTGGGCCGAGGGCGCGGCGCCGCCGAAGGTGCACCTCGGCGACGTGGTTGCCGAAGCGGTGGACCGCGCCCTGGTGGACGCCGACACCGACCTGGAGAAGGTGGCGCGGATCTGCCACACCGGCTACTCCGACGGCGCCCTGCACACCATCTACCTCGACCCGCTGGACGTCGAAGCCGCCCACGGCACCTGGGAGTTCACCCGCCACATCGGGCACGTCGGCGCCGCCGACCCGTTCATCGGGCTCGAACGCCTCTGGACACGGGGCGAGGTCGCACCCGGCGACCGCGTGCTGCTGCTCGCGGCGGGCCCCGGCATGGAGGTCGCCTGCGCGGTCGTGGAGATCACCGCGCCCTATCTGCCGGTCGCCGGCACCGACAACGGCACCGCACCTCAGGAGGAGGACCAGTGATGCTCGAAGGATGCACCCCCTGGCCGGCCGGGACGGCCGAGCACTACCGCCGGGAGGGCGTGTGGAACGGCACCGACCTCGGGTCGCTGCCGCGTGCCTGGGCCGACCGGTACGGCGACGCCACCGCGCTCGTCGCCGGTGAGACCCGGATCAGCTACACCGAACTCGCCGACCGGGTGGACCGCCGCGCCGCCGGATTCGTACGACAGGGGGTCGAACCGGGCGACCGGATCGTGCTCCAGCTGCCCAACGTGCCGGAGTTCGTCGAGGTGGCGTTCGCGCTGTTCCGGGCCGGCGCCAAGCCGGTCTTCTCGCTCACCTCCCACCGCTCGAACGAGATCCGGCACCTGTGCGAGCTGTCGGGCGCCACCGGATATGTCGTCCCCGGCGTCTTCCGCGGCTTCGACCACACCGCGCTGGCCCTGGAGATGGCGGCCGAACTGCCGGCCCTGCGCAGGATCTACGCCCAGGGGGAGAACTCCTCGCCCGCCGTCGTCCCGCTGGAGGCGGTGGACGCCGACCCGGTCGAGCTGCCCGCCAACGACCCCTCGGACGTGGCCTTCTTCCTGCTCTCCGGAGGGACGACCGCGCTGCCCAAGCTCATCCCGCGCACCCACGACGACTACGCCTACCAGACCCGTACGGTCGGCGCCCTCGCCGGTCTGACCCCCGAGGACGTCTATCTGGCCGCGCTGCCGGTGGAGTTCAACTTCACGTGGGGCTGCCCCGGAGTGGTCGGCACCCTCTCGGCCGGCGGCACCGTCGTCCTCGCCCCGGACCCCACCGCGGACGACTGCTTCGCGCTGATCGAGCGGGAGCGCGTCACCCTCACCTCGGTGGTGCCCACCGTCGCCCGGCTCTGGCTGGACGAGCGCGAGTGGTCCGACGCGGACCTGTCCAGCCTCAAGGTCCTCCAGATCGGCGGGGCCCGGCTCGAACCGGAGCTCGCCGCGCGCGTCACCCCCGAACTCGGCTGCCGGCTCCAGCAGGTCTTCGGCATGGCGGAGGGGCTCCTCACCATGTCCCGGCCCGACGACGACCCGCACTCCGTCCTGCACACCCAGGGGCGGCCGGTCTCCCCGTTCGACGAGCTGAAGATCGTCGACGAGCGGGGGGAGGAGGTGCCCGTCGGGGTCACCGGAGAGCTGCTCACCCGGGGCCCGTACACCCTGCGCGGCTACTACCGGGCCCCCGAGCACAACGCCAGGGCGTTCACGAGCGACGGCTTCTACCGCACCGGTGACCTCGCCAGCCTCACGGAGGACGGCCGCCTGATCGTCCGGGGACGGCTCAAGGACGTCGTCATCCGCGGCGGCGACAAGATCGCGGCCGGCGAGGTGGAGGCCCATCTGCTCAGCTGCCCGGGGATCGCCGCGGCGGCCGTGGTGCCGGTGCCGGACGAGTTCCTCGGCGAGCGGATCTACGCCTTCCTCGTCGGCCGCCCCGACGGGGAGGTGCCCTCCCTCGCCGACCTCAAGGCCGCGCTGCACGCACGCGGGCTCGCCGACTACAAGCTGCCGGACCGCGCCGAGTTCGTCGCGGACCTGCCGCTGACACCCCTCGGAAAGATCGACAAGAAGGTGCTCTCGGCAGCCGCCGCGGACCCCTCCCTGCCGCGCCGCTGGACCCCCGCGCCCGGGCCCGAGGCCACGTCCGAGGCCACACCGGACGCCACGGCCGCAGCCGCGCCCGCGCCCGTTCCGTCTCTCTCGACCTCACAGAAAGGGTGAACCGCCATGGCCGGCATACGTGCCGCACGTACCGCACCGCGCACCTCACCGCTCTCCGCCGTCGAACTCCGCCAGGAGGTGGCCGCCGTCCTCGGTGCACAGCCCGACGCCATCCCTGGTGACGCCCATCTCGTCCACCTGGGACTCGGCTCGCTGGAGATGATGCGCCTCGTCACCCGCTGGCGCAGGCAGGGCCTGCCCGCCGAGTTCGCCGAACTCGCCGCCGCCCCCACCCTCGACGACTGGCACCGCCATCTCACCGCCGCCTGGAACACCCGGACCGCGGAGGTGGCGTGATGAGCGCCCTGCTGGTCAAGGGCGGCTGCCTCTACCCGGCGGACTCCGCCGACACCGTCGTCCCCGACGGCGCCGTCCTCGCCGAGGACGGCGTGGTGATCGCGGTCGGCCCGGTCGCCGAGGTCGAGGCCTACATCCGGCCGGAACAGCGCGCCGTGCTGCGGACCATCGACGCCCGGGGCCGGATGATCCTGCCCGGCTTCGTCAACCCGCACTGGCACGAGATGTTCGCGATGCGCTTCCCCTTCAAGGGTGCGCTGCGCGACGCCTCCGACCGCGACGACAAGCCCGTGTTCATGGCGCTCGGCGGCGACGTCCCGCAGATCTCCGTCATCTTCGACTCCTTCCACGGACAGGTGGACCGCCTCACGCCCGACGAGGCGCTCGCCATCGCCCGGTACTCGATGTGGACGCAGCTGCGCTCCGGTGTGACCGCCCTGGGCGACGTCGGCTCCCTCAACAAGCCGGAGGCGCTCGCCCGCGCCGCCCGCGACCTCGGGATGCGCCTCACGGTGAGCACCTGGGCCTCGGACGCGGTGTGCGCCCCCGGGGACACCCGCTTCCGCCGCACCCGCGACGCCGACGACGAACTCCAGCGCATCGAGAAGCTCCTGATCGACTGCGCGAACGACCCCGAGGGGCTCGTCCGGGCCTGGCCGACCGCCGTCTACGGCACCAACATGACCGATGAACTCGGTGCGGGATTCGCCGAGTTGGTGGCCCGCTTCGACGTTCCGTTCGCCGCCCACGTCGGCGCGCTGCGCAACGAGGCCGAGGTGATGCTCGCGTACCACGGCTCCACCCCGGTGCGGCGTTTCGCCGACCTCGGGCTGCTCTCCGACCGGTTCATGGCGGTGCACTGCGCGTTCGCCGACGCGGGCGAGCGGGCCCTGCTGATCGGCGCGGGTGCGCACATCAGCCACTCGCCGGCCAAGTACGGCCCCGCGGGGGAGGCGTCCCTCACCGAGACCCGGCTGTTCCCGGAGTTCCGCCGGGCCGGACTCGACGTCTCGCTCTCCACCGACGGCGCCGCCATGCCGATCGGAGGGATGGCCGAGTCCATGCGGGTGGCGTGGCAGATCTACAACGAGATGTACGCCGACCCCACCGAGGTGCTGCCCACCGACGCGCTGGCGATGGCGACCCGACTGCCCGCCCGAGGGCTCGACCAGGGCGAGCGGATCGGCAGCCTCGAACCGGGCAAGCAGGCCGACCTGCTGCTGGTGAAGGCCGACGACTGGC
This sequence comes from Streptomyces sp. NPDC056222, assembly GCF_042264065.1. Classification (NCBI taxonomy): domain Bacteria; kingdom Bacillati; phylum Actinomycetota; class Actinomycetes; order Kitasatosporales; family Streptomycetaceae; genus Streptomyces; species Streptomyces sp. NPDC056222. The sequence goes on from NZ_JBHJTL010000069.1 coordinate 31,437, forward strand.
GCTATCTCCTCAACCCCCGTCCGCTGGAGGGCTTCCTCGCTCTGGGCGGCTCCATGGACGTGGACACCGTGATCGTCGCCGGCCGGGTCCTGATCGAGGACGGCCGGTCCACCGGCCTGGACGAGGAGGCCCTGGAGGCCGACTACCTGGAGGCACTGAGCTCCTTCACCGTCCGCTGCCTGGGGGTCGACGCCGACGCGGTCGCCGCCCGGTTGCGGCAGCGCACCGAGACGCTCGCGGTCCGCCGGCTCGCCAAGGCCGGCCTGGTCACCCTCCCCACCGACCGGAAGGAACGGCGATGAACAGCAAGACGGCCCTGGTCACCGGGGCGGCGGGCGGAATCGGGGCGGCCGTCGCCCGGGCCCTGGCCGCGGAGGGCGTGCGCGTCGCGCTGCTCGACGCCGATCCGCTCGCCCTGGAACCGCTGACGAAGGAGCTGAGGACGGCGGGCGCGTCCGTCCTGGCGCTGGGCGTGGACGTGCGCTCCAGCGGCGAGGTGGACGCCGCCGTCGACCGTACGGAGCGTGAACTGGGGCCCCTCGACCATCTGGTGAACGCCGCCGGTGTGCTGCGTACCGGCGAGGTCGCGGACTACAGCGACGAGGACTGGGACACCACCTTCGCCGTCAACGCCACCGGGGTCTTCCACGTCAGCCGCGCGGTCGCCAACCGGATGGTGCCGCGCCGGTCCGGGGCGATCGTCACGGTCGCCTCGAACGCGGCGGGCATCCCGCGCTGGAACATGGCGGCCTACGCGGCCTCCAAGGCCGCCGCCACCAGCTTCACCAAGACGCTGGGGCTCGAACTGGCCCGCTACGGCATCCGCTGCAACGTGGTCGCGCCCGGCTCCACCGAGACGCCGATGCTCACCGCGATGTACGCCGACGGCGACGCGGCCCGCCCCTCCGTCGAGGGCTCGCCCGGCACGTACCGCCTGGGCATCCCGCTCGGCAAGCTCGCCCAGCCCGAGGACATCGCGCACGCCGTGCTCTTCCTGCTCTCCGACCGGGCCGCGCACATCACCCTGCACGGTCTGACGGTGGACGGCGGCGCCGCGCTCGGCGTCTGAACCGCGCGCCCTTGTTCCCGTTCCTCCTCCTCTTATCCCTGGAGCCACGATGGCCATTCCTCTGATCGACTCCTATCCCATGCCGGCCGAGGACGAGCTGCCGCGCAACACCGCGCCCTGGACGGTCGACCCCGACCGCGCGGTCCTGCTCGTCCACGACCTGCAGAACTACTTCCTGAGCCCCTTCGGCCACGGCGGCCCGGACGAGGGCCGTCAGCCGCTGTCCGATCTGATGGACCACACCGAGGCGCTGCGCGGCGCCTTCGCGGCGGTCGGCGCGCCGGTCGTCTACACCGCCCAGCCCGGCGGGATGACGGAGCAGCAGCGCGGACTGCTCAAGGACTTCTGGGGCGCGGGGATGAGCGCCGACCCGGACCACCGGGCCATTCCGGAGCGGATCGCGCCGGCCCCCGGCGACCGGGTGTTCACCAAGTGGCGGCCCAGCGCCTTCTGCCGTACCGATCTGCTCGCCGTGCTGCGCGACACCGGCCGCGACCAGCTGGTGATCTGCGGGGTCTACGCACATGTCGGCATCCTGATGACCGCCCACGAGGGCTTCTCCCACGACATCCAGACCTTCGTGGTGGGCGACGCGGTCGCCGACTTCTCCGCCGAGCGCCACCGCGAGACGCTGGAGTACGTCTCCTCCCGCTGCTCGGTCACCGTCTCCACCCGTGCGGTCCTGGCCGCGCTGGACGGAGGCGCGCGATGAGCCTCCACCCGCTGCTCGCCCGGGTGCTCGGCGCCGATCCGCCACCGTTCGCGCTGCTGCACCGGCCCGGTGCCACCGGGCCCGACCGGATCGACCTGATCGTCGGCCCGACCGCCGAGCGCGAACTGATCGCCGACATCCCGCTGCCCGCCGAGGCGCCGGGCGGCGCACGGCACGAGGTCCTGGCGCTGCTGCCGTACCGGCAGATCCGCGAGCGGGGCTACGCCTGCCCCGACGACGGGGCGCCGCTCCTCACCATGGACGTCGAGGACCAGGCGGTGCTGCCGCTCGACGAGGTGCTCGCCGCGCTGCCCGACCTGCCGATCGCGATGGACGAGGGGTCCTTCGACGCCGACGACGAGGAGTACGCGGCCCGGGTGCGCCGTGTGCTCACCGAGGAGATCGGCAGGGGTGCCGGGGCAAACTTCGTCATCAAGCGCTCCTTCACGGCGCGGATCGACGACTGGTCGGCACGGACCGCGCTGTCCTTCTTCCGCCGGCTCGCGGGCCGCGACCCCGGCGGCTACTGGACCTTCGTCGTGCACACCGGGGACCGCACCTTCGTGGGCGCCTCCCCGGAGCGCCACATCAGCCTGGACGCCGGCCAGGTCGTGATGAACCCGATCAGCGGCACGTACCGCTATCCGGCGGACGGCCCCGACCTGACCGGACTGCTCGACTTCCTCGCCGACCCGAAGGAGGCCAACGAGCTGTACATGGTGCTCGACGAGGAGCTCAAGATGATGGGCCGGGTCTGCGACCTGGGCGGCCGGGTCACCGGCCCCGCCCTCAAGCAGATGGCCAGGCTCGCCCACACCGAGTACCTCATCGAGGGCCGGAGCTCCCTGGACGTACGGGACATCCTGCGCGAGACCCTGTTCGCACCCACTGTCACCGGCGGCCCGCTGGAGAGCGCCTGCGAGGTGATCAGCCGTCACGAGCCCGAGGGGCGCGGCTACTACGCGGGGGTGGCCGCCCTCATCGGCAGGGACGAGCACGGCGCCCGCAGCATGGACTCGGCCATCCTCATCCGTACGGCGGAGATCGACGCGGCCGGACAGGTCCGCATCCCGGTGGGCGCCACCCTCGTCCGCGACTCCGACCCGGCGGGCGAGGCCGCGGAAACCCGGGCCAAGGCGGCCGGACTCATCGAGGCGCTGCGCTCCCCGACGGGCGCACCGGGCGGACAGGCCCGGGCGGCGGCCGCCCTCAAGGCGCACCCGGAGGTGCTCCGTGCCCTGGCCGCCCGCAACGAGCCGCTGGCCGACTTCTGGTTCCGGCCGCCCGCCGAGCGCAGCCGCCCGGTGGACGGCCTGGCCGGCCGGCGCGTGCTGGTGATCGACGCCGAGGACACCTTCACGGCGATGGCCCGCCATCTGCTGGAGGCCCAGGGGCTGCGGATCGTGGTGAAGCGTTACGACGAGGACTTCCGGATCGACGCGCACGACCTCGTCATCGTCGGGCCGGGGCCCGGCGACCCGAGGGACACCGCCGATCCCAAGATCGCGCGAATGCGGCAGGTGACCGCCGAACTCCTCGACCGGGGCATCCCGTTCCTCTCCGTCTGCCTCGGCCACCAGGTGCTGAGCACGCTGCTCGGGCTTCCGCTCGTCCGGCACCCCATGCCCACCCAGGGGCTCCAGCGGCACATCGAGTGCTTCGGCCGCACCGAACCCGTCGGCTTCTACAACACCTTCGCCGCCCACGCCCAGCAGGACCTGATCGACAGCCCCACCGCCCGTCCCGGGCAGGTCCGGGTGTTCCGCGAGGAGACGGGCGAGGTGCACGCCCTGCGCGGTCCGGGGTTCGCCTCGGTGCAGTTCCACCCCGCCTCGGTCCTGACCCGGCGTGGCGGCGAGCTGCTGGCCGAGATCCTCTCCGGGCTGCTCGGAGAGGTAACGGAGCTTTATCGGGAGGCCGTTGTCCCCACTCCGATACCTGCATAACGTCGTAACCGGTAACAGAAGTCCGGGCCGGACCGCCACGGCCCGCCCCCACCGCGCCCACCCAGGAAGGACCTGTCCGATGCGCTTCGACAACATCTGGATCGCCGGCACCGGAGGCACCCTCGGTGAATCCGTGCCGGTGGACGAGGCGGTGGCCGACGGCTCCTACTCGGCCGACGCCGCCGCCAGCACCGGCATGATCAGCTACTCCCGCTCGGCCGAGGCGCCGCCGGAGATGGCCGTCACCGCCGGCCGGCAGGCGATCAAGGAGGCCGGCGAGAAGGGCGCGACGGTCGACCCGGACTCCCTCGTCCTGCACAGCCACGGCCACTTCCAGGGCATCGACATGTGGCCGGCCGCCTGCTGGATCGCCCGCGAGCTGCTCGGCCCCACCCTCAACAGCATGCCGATGACCGTCGCCGCCTGGTCCAACGGCTCGCTCGCCTCGCTCGACGTCGCCGCCTCCACCCTGATCGCCCGTCCCGACGTGCCCTCCGCCCTGATCACCCTCGCGGACCGCTTCGCGCCGCCCAGCAACCGCTGGTACACCTCGCCGGGCATGGTCTTCGGCGACGGCGCCGCGGCCGCCGTGGTCACCCGCGACACCGGCCGGCTGCGCCTGCGGTCCCTGGTCAGCGAGACCGACACCGTCCTGGAGGGCCTCTCCCGTGGCGCCGAGCCCTTCCGCACCGCGCCCGGCGAGCAGCCGGACATGCGCCGCAGGACCCGCGAGTTCCTCGCCACCGGCGAGGTGTCGCTGCGCGATGTGCAGACCCGGTCGGTCGAGCGCACCCGCAGCGTCGTCGGCCGCGCCCTCGACGAGGCGGACGTGGCGCCGGACGGCATCGACTGGCTGGTGACCCCCTTCGTCGGCCGGACCCTGCACCGCGAGAGCTTCGTACGGCACCTGGACATCGCCCCGCGGAACTCACTGCACGAACTGGGCCTGACCATCGGTCACCTCGGCCCCTGCGACCAGCTGTACGGCCTCGACCACCTGCTGAAGAACGACCTGCTGAGCCCCGGGGACCGCGTCCTCGTCATCGGCACCGGCATGGGCTTCACCTTCTCCGCCGCGGTCCTCACCGCCGACGGGATCTGACCTTCCCGCCCCACCACGCCCTTCACCTCCCCTCAGGAAAGGACATACGCAGATGAGCCTCGTCCGCACCCCGGCCACCGCCCCCACCGAGACGTTCACCGGTATCCCCGCCGCCGCCCGGCTGCCCACGCCCGCCGAGCTCCGCGAGGAGATCCCGCTGCCGCCACTCGCCCGCAAGACCACCCAGAGAGCCAGGCGCGAGATCGCCCGCGTGCTCTCCGGCCAGGACGACCGTCTCCTCGTCATCGCGGGACCCTGCTCCGTGCACGACCCGGACGCCGCCCTCACCTACGCCGAGCGGCTCTCCGCGCTCGCCGCCGAGCTGGAGGACCGCATCCTCGTCGTCATGCGGGTGTACGTGGAGAAGCCCCGCACCCGGGTCGGCTGGAAGGGGCTGCTCAGCGACCCGCGCCTCGACGGCTCGCAGGACCTGCCCAGCGGGCTGCGGCTGGCCCGCGGGCTGATGGCCCAGATCGCGGGCAGCGGCCTGCCTGTCGCCTGCGAGTTCCTCGACCCGCTGGTGCCGCACTACCTGTCCGACGCGGTCTCCTGGGGCTGCATCGGCGCCCGTACGGTCCAGAGCCAGGTGCATCGCCAGGTCACCAGTGGCCTCGGTATGCCGATCGGCTTCAAGAACGCCACCGGCGGCAGCGTCGAGGACGCGGTGGACGCCATCGTCTCCGCCTCCCACCCGCACGTGTACCCGGGCATCGGCGACGACGGCAGGGCCGCCGTGGTCAGCACCGACGGCAACCCCGACGGCCATGTGGTGCTGCGCGGCGGCAGCGCGGGCCCCAACTACGGGGCGGAGCCGGTCGCCGACGTCCTGGCGCAGCTGGCCGCCGCCGGGCTGCCGCAGCGGCTCGTCGTCGATGCCAGCCACGGCAACAGCAACAAGGACCACGAGCGTCAGCCCCTGGTCACGAGCGACATCGCCCGGCGGGTCGCCGCCGGTGAGGAGGGTGTCGCCGGCGTCATGATCGAGAGCTTCCTCGCCGCCGGCCGACAGGACCTCCGGATCGGCCGTACGGACCTGCTGACCTACGGCCAGAGCGTCACCGACGCCTGTGTGGACTGGTCGCAGACCGCCCACATGATCGAGGAGCTCGCCGCCGCGGTCACCACCCGCCGCGCGGCGCAGGCGGCGCAGGCGGCGTAGGCGCCGAGCACCGACCCGAAGCGCCGCCGCTACGCGCCGGGGCAAGGCCCGAGCGCAACGCGCCCCACCGCAGCGCGCCGAGCGCAACGCGCAAGCGGCACGGCCCGAGCGTAAGGCGCCCCAACGCAACCCGCACGCGGCAGCGCCCGAGCACAACGCCCCTCACCGCAACGCGCCCGCGGCAAGGCTCCACCGCAAGGCCCGAGCAAGACGCCCCCACCGCAACGCCCCACCGCCGGGACCCCACGGGCCCCCCACCACCGCGCGCACCCCCTCCGTGCGCGGTGCCCGCCCGGCGGCCCCTCCCCGGCTCCGCCCCTTCCGACTTCGTGAACCTCCCGAGAGGAATCAACACCGTGGCAGTCAACACGAGTTCGACCCTGCCCCTGGCCCGCGTTCTCGACGGTGCGCGGACCGCGGCTCCGCACCGGCACACCCTCACCGTCCCCGCGCCCGCCGCGGCCCGCCCCGAGGAGTACGCGACGGCCGCGCTGGCCGCGCTCGTGCACCGCTACACCGGAGAGACCGAACTCCTCGTCGGACGGCAACGACAGCCGGACTCCGTCGAGTCCGTCGCGATACGGGTGGCCGGCGACACCACGGCCGCGCAGCTCCTGGAGGCCGCCGCCCAGGCCGGCACCGCCGACGGCGCAGAGGCCCCCGCGGGCCGTCCGGCGCACGCGGCCGTGACCACCGTCGGCAGCCCCGCCGGCGAGGCGCCCGCCGCCCTGACCCTGGCTGTCTCCCCGGCCGAAGGCACCTTCGAACTCTCCCTGGACGGAGCCGAGTTCGACGCGCAGGCCGCCGAGCAGTACGCCCGCCACCTGGAGCGCGTGCTCGACGCCCTGGCCGCCGAGCCCGAGGGCACCGTGCACGACATCGCGCTGCTCACGAGCGAGGAGCTCCACCGCACCCTGGTGGAGTGGAACGACACCGCGGGCCCGGTCCCGCAGCCTTTCTTCCACGAGCGCGTCGCCGAGCACGCCCGCCGCACCCCCGACGCCCTGGCCGTGATCCTGCCCGGCTCCCGGCTGACGTACCGCGAGCTCGACGAGCAGGCCAACCAGCTCGCCCACCGGCTGAAGGCCCGTGGTGTGCGGCCCGGAGCCCGGGTCGGCGTCTGTTTCCCGCGCAGCGCGGAGAGCCTCATCGCCCAGCTGGCCTGCTTCAAGCTGGCCTGTGCGGCGATCCTGCTGGACAGCGACTTCCCGGCGGAGCGGATCCGCTACATGATCGAGGACGCCTCGGCCGCCGCCGTCCTGACCCTGGCCGCCCACGAGTCGAAGGTCGAGGGTCTCGCCCCGGTCCTGGCCCTGGACACCGACGACTGGCGGACCGAGCCGGTCACCGAGGTCAGCGAGCCCGTCGGCGCCGACGACCTCATCCACATCTGCTACACCTCGGGCTCCACCGGCGCCCCCAAGGCCGTCATGGTCCGCTTCGGCGCCGCCCGCAACCTGATCCACAGCATGAGCGAGCTGTGCGGCATGTCCAGCGCCTCCCAGGGCACCTGGCTGGCGGCACCCGGCTACGGAATGATCGAGGTCGAGTGCTTCCCGGTGCTCGCCGTCGGCGGCACCGTGCACATCCCGGACGTCTCCGTGGTCGCCTCCGAGTACCGCCTCCAGGAGTGGTTCCTGCGCGAGGGCATCACCACGACCCTGCTGATGAAGCCGATGGCCGAGCGCCTGTGGCGGCTGGAGTGGCCCGAGGACACCCCGCTGGAGAACATCCGCGTCTGCGGCGAGCGCATCCAGTCCTGGCCGCCGGCCGGCCTGCCGTTCCGCCTCATCAACCTGTACGGGTCCGCCGAGGCGACCGTCGTCGCCAGCTGCGACATCACCGAGATGGGCGAGCGGCTCGGCGAGGAGGGGCGCGCCCGCAGGCTCCCGCCCATCGGCCGGCCCACCACCAACGTCACCATCTACGTCCTCGACGAGGACCTCCGCCCGCTGCCGCCGGGCCTGGTGGGCGAGCTCTGCATCGCCGGCGTCAGCCTCTCGGCCGGCTACCTGGGCCGCCCGGAGGCCACCGCCGAGAAGTGGATCACCAACCCGATCGACCCGGCCAGCCACCCGATCATGTACCGCACGGGCGACCTCGCCCGGTACTGGCCGGACGGCAGCATCGAGATCGTCGGCCGCACCGACAACCAGGTCAAGGTGCGCGGCAACCGGGTCCACCTCGGCGAGATCGAGGTCGTCCTGACCACGCTGCCCGGCGTCCAGCAGGCCGCGGTCCTGGCGCGCCAGGACGGCCAGGGCGATGTGCAGCTGACCGCCTACATCGAGCCCGACACCGGCGCCTCTCCCTCCGTACGAGAGATCCGCCGCGGACTCGCCCAGCGGCTGCCGTCCTTCATGGTCCCCGCGGCCTTCGTCGTCGGCGGACTGCCGACCAGCGTCAACGGCAAGATCGACCGTGCCGCGCTGCCCGAGCCGCCGCGCTCCCGCCCGGACGTCGACACCGCCTACCAGGCGCCGGTCGGCGAACTGGAGGAGTCGCTGCACGCGCTCTGGTCGAAGGTCCTGGAACTGGACGGCGTCGGCGTGCTCGACAACTTCTTCGACCTGGGAGGCGACTCGCTGCGGGCGGCCCGGCTGACCGAGCTGGTCCGCGAGGAGCACGGCGTCGAGCTGGAGCTGGTCGACCTCTTCGACGAGCCGACGGTGGAGAAGATGGCCGAGCTGGTGGCCCGTACCGCCGCCGCTGCCTGAGACCCGGTCCGGCCGGTCTCGAGAGGCCGGCAGACGACGGTGGCCCCCACGTCCCGCGTGGGGGCCACCGTCGTATCCGCGGTGCGGGCCGCCGGGGCCGGGAGGGCGGGTCAGGCGCCCAGCATCTCCAGATAGTGCTCGTTGTACATGATGCCGAGGACGTTGCCGAAGGGATCGGTCACGGACGCGGTGACGAAGCCGGGACCGTACTCGGTCAGCGGCGTGTACAGCGTGGCGCCCATCGAGAGCAGCCGGGCGAGCGTGCCCTCCACGTCGTCGACGTGCCAGTGGCCGATCGCGCCGCCCGGGACGTCGGGCAGGCCCGGCGGGGCGTAGCGCCGGTCGATGAGACCGAGTTCGGTCTGGTGGTCACCGATCCTGAACTCGTAGTAGGCGGCGGGCTTCCCGTCGCCCGGGCGCTCGAAGTACGGCTCGACTCCCAGCAGTTCCGCGTACCACGTCTTGGCTGCTTCCACGTCGTCGGCGAAGAAGTTGACGGTGGCAAGTCCTCGCAGCATGGGTGGTTCCTTCCTTCGTTCCGTATCCGTAACCATCCTCCGACCTAAAGCGCTCACCAACTGAGCACTTTACGAGAGAAGCTGGGAACATGCGCGCTGACCGACTCGTTTCCGCCCTTCTGCTCATGCAGCGCAGGGGCCGGGTGACCGCCGCCGAGCTGGCGAAAGAGCTCGACGTGTCCGTCGCCACCGCACGCCGTGACCTGGAGGCGATGTCCGCCGCCGGCATCCCGGTGTATCCGCAACCGGGCCGCGGGGGCGGCTGGTCGCTCGTCGGCGGGGCGCGGACCGACCTCAGCGGCCTTTCGGCCAACGAGGCCCAGGCGCTGTTCCTGCTCGTCGGCCCGGCCGCGGCGGCCTCCGGGGACGCCAAGGCCGCGCTGAACAAGCTGTTGCGGGCGCTGCCGCAGACCTTCCGGGCCGATGCGGAGGCCGCCGCCGACGCCACCATGGTCGACCCCACCCCGTGGGGCGAACGCGACCGCGACCGGCCGGAGATGGTCGACCGCTTGCAGGCCGCGGTGATCCGCCGGCGCAAGGTCCGGCTGACGTACACCAACGGCGCCCGGGAGCGGACCGAGCGGGTCGTCGATCCCTGGGGCCTGGTCGACAAGGACGACATCTGGTACCTGATCGCCGGCACCGAGCGGGGGCGGCGCACCTTCCGGGTCGACCGGATCGGTGCCGCGGAGCAGACCGGCGAAGCCGCCGAGCGCCCGGACGACTTCACGCTCGCCACGGCCTGGCAGGAGGTCGTCGGCGACGTGGAGCGCAAGCGCTCGCGCACCTGGGCGACCGTGCTCGTCGAGACCCGGTACGTGAACGTCCTGCGCGACCGGTTCGGACGCCACTGCCATGCCGACGGCGAGGCCGCCGACGGCCGCGCCCGGATCCGCCTCGCCTCGCCGACCCCGCTGGACGTCGCCCGGAACCTGGCCGGCTGGGGCGGCCTGATCGAGGTGCTCGAACCCGCCGCCGTGCAGGTGGAGTTGGCCCGGATCGGGGCCGAACTGGCGGCGCGGTACGCGGGGGTGGGCGCGGACGAGGCCGACCGCCGGGACGAGGACGACCGCCGGCCCTGGGCCCGGGACGGGGACGACCGCCACCCCTCGCTCGAAGCGGGGTGGCGGTCGTCGTCGGATGCGCCGGGGGAGCCGCGCGTCATGCCGCCTCGGCAAGCGCCAGAGCGGGCTCTCGGGTCTCGGTGAACGATGTGGAGCCGTGCAGCCACGCCACGGCGTCGCGCAGCCCGGCGGGGGAGAGGCCCGCCAGTATCGCGTTGCGGACCGGCACCTCGTCCCCGGCCGCGTGGTAGAGCTGATCGCCCAGCTCGCGCGCGGTCAGGGTGGTGCGGGCGGTACGGCCCCGCCGCAGCGTGTTGTACTCCACCAGCCACCGCGGCGCGTCCACCGACGCGCGGGCACCGAGCAGCCCGCCGAGGACCACCGCGTCCTCCAGGGCCATACAGGCGCCCTGGGCCGCGTACTGGAGCATCGGATGCGCCGCGTCGCCGAGCAGCGCCACCCGGCCGTCCACCCACCCGTCGACCGGATCGCGGTCGCAGAGGACCCAGATCCGCCAGTCCCGGCCGAGCTCCAGCAGACGCCGTGCCTCCTCGCAGAGTCCGGGGAACTCGCCCAGGACCCGCGAACGGCTCGCGGCCGCCCCGGTGATCTCCTCGCGGGCGCCGTCGTCCCGGGTGGCCGCGAGGTTGAGGAACGCGCCGCCGCCTATCGGATAGTGCACGAAATGCCAGCCCGGGCCCGCCCACAGGGTGACGGCCTTGGACCGCAGCTCCTCGGGCACCTCCGCCATCGGGATCACGGAACGGTAGATGGTGTGCCCCGAGATCCGCGGACCGCCGTCGCCGACGAGCTGGGCCCGTACCGCCGAACGCAGCCCGTCGGCACCGAGCAGCACGTCCGCGGAGAACCGCTCCCGGGCCGAGGTCAGCGCCGTCACCCGGTCACCGGTCTGCCGGTAGCCGGCCACCCGGTGTCCGGCGAGCAGCTCCACACCGGCCTCGCGGCAGCCGTCGAGCAGCGCCCGGTGCAGATCGCCCCGGTGGACCACGGCGTACGGACCGCCGAACCGGGTCCGGTACGCGCCGGTCAGCTCCATGGCGGCGACCCGCTGCCCCGACGTGCCGTCCAGGAAACGCAGTTCGTCGATGAAGTCGGCCCGCTCGGCCACCCGCTCGCGCACCCCCAGGATGCCGAGCGCGTGGAAGGCGTTGGGCGCCAGCTGGATTCCCGCACCGATCTCCGAGAACTCCGGCCGGCCCTCCAGGACCGTCGCCCGGTGTCCGGCCCGGGCCTGGGCCAGAGCGGCGGCGAGTCCGCCGATGCCGCCGCCCGCGACGAGTATGTGAGTCATCGTCTGCTCCTCTTACGATGCGGCGGGGGGGGCCCCCCCCCCCCGGGCCGCCCCCCCCCCAAAAAACAGGGGACACAAGAACCCCGGGCCCGG
>NZ_JBHJTL010000070.1:0-42911 GCF_042264065.1 Streptomyces sp. NPDC056222
GCGGGGATGTCCAGGACGGCGGAGACCGGGGCGGTGGTGGCGAACTTCTGCATGGTGCTCTCCTCGTGTCAGCAGCGCGCACTCCGTCGGCCCGCCGTTTCTGATGATGGAAAGCTACGTTGCGTTCATGAACTTGGCAACAGACTCGTTGCGCAAAATCGCCATCACTGCAGGTGAATTGAGGGAAATCGTTGCAACGACTCTGCCGCCTAACGCAACGACCGTTACGCTACTCGTTGCAACGGATGGGCGCTGAACGCTACGGCCGTTCAGAAGTGGTCACCGAACCAACCGGCCGCGAGTTCACCGACGCGCTCCAGGGTCCCCGGCTCCTCGAAGAGATGAGTGGCGCCGGGGACGACGACGAGCTCGTTCTCGCAGCGCAGTTGACGTTGTGCCTCCTCGTTCAGGTCCACGACGAGGGGGTCGTGGCCGCCCACGATGAGGAGAGTGGGGGCGCGTACGGCCGCCAGGCGTGGACCGGCGAGGTCCGGGCGTCCGCCGCGGGACACCACGGCGGACACGGTCGCGGCAGGGTCGGCGGCGGCCCAGAGGGCGGCCGCCGCACCGGTACTGGCGCCGAAGTAGCCGGTGCGCAGCCCGCCGACGCCGGGCTGTCCGCCGAGCCACGCCGTGGCCCGGGCCAGACGGTCGGCCAGGAGTTCGGTGTCGAACACGTTGGCGCGGTCTGCTGCTTCCGCCTCGGTGAGCAGGTCGAAGAGGAGCGTGCCGAGGCCGGCTCGGTTCAGGTCCTCCGCGACGGCGCGATTGCGGGGGCTGTGCCGGCTGCTGCCGCTGCCGTGGGCGAACAGGACGACCCCTGCCGCGCCCTGAGGCACCACCAGATGCCCCGCCACTTCCAACTCCCCCACCTGGATGCGCACTTCTGCGTCCGTCGCGCCGGATCCGCGCGCGGCACGGTTGCGCGCCAGGCAGGCGAGGACCTCCTCGTCGGCGGTCTGCGAGAAGTCCTCGTAGAACTGGCCGATCGCGTAGAAGAACTCCGGCTCGTGCACGCTGGCCGTCTCGTCCGCCTCCCCGCCGATGCGGGCCGGCCAGCCGGCCGGGGCGACCGGGACCGCGAGCACGATCCGCTCGGCCCCCCGTGCGCGGACGACCCGGCAGGCGGCCAGTGCCGTGGCGCCCGTCGCCAGCCCGTCGTCGACCACCACGGCCGTACGGCCGTCGAGGCGGGCCGGTGGTGTCGTCCCGCGATAACGCTCGGCCCGTTGACGCAACAGCACCCGTTCCCGTTCCTCGACAGCGGCGACGTCACGGTCGGAGACGCCTGTCTCGATCAGCACGTTCTCGTTGAGGACCCGTACGTCTCCCTCCCCGATGGCGCCCATGGCCAGCTCGGGCTGGAAGGGCACTCCCAACTTGCGTACGAGGCAGACGTCGAGAGGTGCCCCGAGTGCGTCGGCAACCTGTTCGGCGACCGGCACGCCGCCGCGCGGAAGGCCCAGGACCACGACGTCGTGGCCCTTCAGATGGTCCAGGCGGGCGGCGAGTTGCCGTCCGGCGTCCGTACGATCGGTGAAGTACATGTCCCGCTCGTCTCCCTGGTCCGGAGCGTGCGCGCGGCCGGTGCCGTGCCGTGTCCCGTCAGGCGGGACGGGCGACGAGGGTTCCGTCCTCGTCGAGGGCGACCTGCGCGCCGTAGGGCCGGCTCGTCCGGCCGAGTACGTCGTGGAGCCACCGCGCATCCCGGCCGGGGGCGTGCTCCAGCCTCATGCGCCGGGCCCGCAGGGGAATGATGCGCACCTCCTGGAGTCCGCCGTCTTCGGGCCTCACCGAGGCGACGGGGAGCAGCCGCAGGTCGTCGCGGTACTGCTCGTAGCCCGTGATGCCCTCGTAGTCGTTGATCAGGTCGCCGCAGCCGTGGAGGACGAGTCTGCCCCGGTACACCTCCACGGGCCGGGAGTGGTGCGAGGAGTGTCCGTGCACGATGTCGGCGCCGCTGTCGATCAGGGCGTGCGCGAAGTCGACGTCGGCACGGGAGAGCGCGTATCCCCAGTTCGAACCCCAGTGGACCGACACCACGACGATGTCGCCCGGTCTCTTGGTCTCCCGTATGCGGGTGGTGAGGCGGGTGGCCGTGGCGTCGGTCGACGCGCCGGCGAAATGGACGCCGCCCAGCTCGTCCGTGGCGGCCCAGTAGCTCGGGATACCGCTGGAGGCCATGCCCAGGGCGTGGACGACGAGCCGACCGCCACCGGGAAGGTCCACGACTGCGGGCCGACCGGCCTCCTCGGTGTCCCGGCCGGCGCCCACCGTGCGCAGCCCGCTCGCGGAGAGAGCGCCGAGGGTGTCGTCGAGACCGACCCGGCCGTAGTCCAGGACATGGTTGTTGGCCAGCACACAGACATCGGGGCGGACGGCCGCCAGGCTCGGCAGGTTCTCCGGGTGCATCCGGTAGTGGACCGCCTTCCCGGGGGCGAACTCGCCGTTCGTGGTGACGGCCGTCTCCAGGTTGGTGATCCGGACGTCGGGCGCGGCATCGTCGAGGGCGCCGAGCGCGACACCCCAGGGATAGGCGAAGTCCACGCGGTGGGGAATCGGTCCGTTCACCGCCTCCGCGAGCGCCACATAGGACCGTGCATCATGCACATACCGCTCGCGGAGGGCCGGATCGCCGGGATGGGGAAGGATCTGGTCGACCCCGCGGCCGAGCATCACATCACCGCAGAGGAACAGTCCGACCAGGTCACTGCCCATACACCCAGGGTAGACGCGGTGGGGCGGGGGCGGCCGGGGATCAGGCCCCGCCCACCAGTACGACCTCCAGCGTGCGCGGGCCGTGCACTCCTTCCACTCGGTCGAGTTCGATGTCGCTGGTCGCGGAGGGGCCGGAGATCCAGGTGAGCGGGCGGGTGGGGTCGAGTCGTTCGAGGGCTTGGGGGACGGAGGAGACGACCTGGTCGGGGACGCGTACGACGCAGATGTGGTGGTCTGGTACGAGGGTGATGCGGCGGCGGCCCTGGTCGGGGCTGCCGTCCAGGACGATCGTGCCCGTCTCGGCGACGGCGATCGCACAGCCTGTGACGACGCTCTCCACCTGGTCGAGGTCGTGCGAGGTGCTCGCGGCCCGGTCGTGGACCCGGGTGGGATCCGCGGCCGACATCCACTCGGGCGGCAGCCCGGGAGGGACGAGGACGTACCTCGACCCCCGTGCGGCGAGCAGCCTCATGATCAGATACGGAAGCTCCTCGGCGTCCGTGCGGTGCACGATCGCCCGGTAGTCGGCGAGGTTCTCGGCCAACAGGTCGACCATCTGTTCCGTCGTCCGTGACCCGTGCTCGCGCAGATAGCCGCGGTCGATGGCCTGCTCGACAGCGTGCTCGTACGTGCCGGGGCCCTCGTGCGGGCCGAGCGCGCGCCGAATCCGCCCCAGAATGACGTCCCTGCCGCTCATCGGCCGGTCTCCTTCGCAGCCGAGCCGTGCGTACGCTGCCACCAGTCGCGGAACGGTTCGGGCGGCAGGGTCGGCAGGTCCCTCGTCGCCGTCCAGGCACGGCCCGGACCCGGCACCGTACGGGGGTGGAAGCGGCGGGTGCGTGCGGCCAGGCGTTGGCCGGTGGCGAGCGCTGCGGGGTGGCGGAACGCCCACTGCGCGGCCCGCATGGCGGCACGCTCGGCCGCGTGTCCCTTGGCGGGTTCGAGGATGACCTTGCTGCCGGCGCGGGTCGTCGGCCCGCCTTGGACGATGCGTTCGCGCAGATGGACCAGGACTTCGGGGATGTCGATGGCGACGGGACAGACGTCGTAGCAGGCGCCGCACAGGGTCGAGGCGTACGGGAGTGAGGCGTCGATCTCGCTCGCGGTGCCGCGGAGTTGGGGGCTGAGGATCGCCCCGATCGGGCCGGGGTAGACGGAGCCGTAGGCGTGACCTCCGGCCCTCTCGTAGACCGGGCAGACATTGAGACAGGCCGAGCAGCGGATACAGCGCAGTGCCTGACGGCCGACGTCGTCGGCGAGGGTGTCGGTGCGACCGTTGTCGAGCAGGACCAGATGGAAGGCCTGTGGACCGTCGCCGTCGGTGGTACCGGTCCACATCGAGGTGTACGGGTTCATCCGTTCGGCCGTCGAGGAACGCGGCAGCGTCTGCAGGAACACCTCCAGATCGCGCCAGGTCGGCACGACCTTCTCGATGCCCACCACCGAGATCAACGTCTCGGGCAGCGTCAGGCACATACGGCCGTTGCCCTCGGACTCGACCACCACAAGGGTCCCGGTCTCGGCAACCATGAAGTTGGCACCCGAGACCCCG
Source organism: Streptomyces sp. NPDC056222 (assembly GCF_042264065.1). Classification (NCBI taxonomy): domain Bacteria; kingdom Bacillati; phylum Actinomycetota; class Actinomycetes; order Kitasatosporales; family Streptomycetaceae; genus Streptomyces; species Streptomyces sp. NPDC056222. Next base: position 4,271 of record NZ_JBHJTL010000070.1, read on the forward strand.
ACCTTCGCGCGCAGGAACTTCTCCCTCAGGTGGAGCCGGGCCGCCTCCGCCAGCTCGGCGGGTGTGTCCGTCAGACCCTCCGGCGCCGGACGGCCCCAACGACCCATCTCCGAGCGGAAGATGTCGCGAATCTCCCCACGGTTGCGGTGAATCGCCGGCACCAGGATGTGGGACGGCCGGTCCTCACCCAACTGCACGATCAGCTCGGCGAGGTCCGTCTCGTACGCGGCGATCCCTTCCGCCTCCAGAGCCTCGTTGAGGCCGATCTCCTGGGTCGCCATGGACTTCACCTTGACGACCTCGCTCTCGCCCGTCGCCTTCACCAGGCCGACCACGATCCGGTTCGCCTCCGCGGCATCCGCCGCCCAGTGCACCGTCCCACCCGCCGCCGTGACGGACTCCTCCAACTGGACCAGGTACCTGTCCAGATGACGGAGCGTGTGGTCCTTGATCTGCTTCCCGGCCTCCCGCAGCTCCGCCCAGTCACCCAGCTCGGCCACCGCCTTGCTCCGCCGCTCGCGGATCGTGTGGGTGGCGTGCCGCAGATTCGCGCGCAGAGTGGGGTTCCGTACGGCATCGTGCGCGGCCTTCGGAAAGGACGGCATCCCCACGAACGTCCCGCTCATGCCACCGGCTCCGATTCCGTGCTCGCCAGGATCTCGGCGATGTGAACCGGCCGCATCCCCACCTCGAGGCGCGTCATGGTCCCGCCGATGTGCATCAGACACGAGTTGTCCGCCGCACAGAGCATCTCGGCCCCCGTCGACACCGCATTCCGCACCTTGTCGGCCCCCATCGCCGCCGAAACGTCCGCGTTCTTCACCGCGAAAGTGCCACCGAAGCCGCAGCACTCCTCCGCGCCCGGCAGCTCCACCAACTCCAGCCCCTTCACCGCCGTCAGCAGCCGCAGGGGCCGATCGCCGAGTCCGAGACTCCGTAGGCCGTGGCACGTCGGGTGGTACGTGACCTTGTGCGGGTAGTACGCGCCGACATCCGTCACCCCCAGCACATCCACCAGGAACTCCGTCAGCTCGTACGTCTTCGGCACCACCGGCGCCAAAGTGGCCGTGAGCGAGTCACCCCGGCCCTCAGCCCGCGCCCGCTCCCCCATGCGCGGATACAGCTCCCGCACCATCGCCCCACACGACCCCGACGGCGTCACGATCGCGTCGTAACCACCGAACACCTTCGCGAACCGCCGAGCCAACGGCTCCGCCTCATGCCGATATCCGGTGTTGTAGTGCGCCTGACCACAACACGTCTGGCCCATCGGAAAGTCCACATCCACACCGAGGCGCCCCAGAAGCCTCACCACCGCCCGACCGGTGTCCGGATAGAGCGTGTCGTTCACGCAGGTCAGGAACAGTGCGACACGCATCGGGCTCCTTCGTATGGGACGGACGGCCTCCTCCGAGGTTCATACCGCACCGGCGGTCGGATGGGGAACTGCGGCTCAGGACGTGGACGGTGGCTTCGACGGCCAGGCCGGTCGGGGCGACGTCGAGGCGTTGCTCCTGGGTCTCGGGGGTGAGCAGGGTGCCGGTGGCGAGAACGCGCCCTGCAGAGCGTGCACGGCGAGTGCCGTCGGCCCGATTGTCGGACCCCTCCGCTACGTTGCCGCCATGAGCGAATACGTATTGGTGGCAGGTACATGGCTCGGAGCGTGGGCGTGGGATGCGGTGGTGCCCGAGTTGCGGGCGGGCGGTCACGGTGCCCATGCGGTGACGCTGTCCGGGCTCGCCGAGCGGCAGGGCGTCGCCGCGGGGCAGCAGACACATGTGGCGGACATCGTCGACGTGGTCGAGCGGCTCGATCTGCGTGACGTCGTCCTGGTGGGGCACAGCTACGGGGGCATTCCGGTCGGGCAGGCCGCCGAGCGGATCGGGGACCGGCTGGCCCGGGTGGTCTTCGTGGACTCCAACGTGCCGACCGACGGCGGGTCGTTCGTCACCGCGTGGCCGGACGGCAGGGCGATGGTGGAGGGTTCGATCGCCGAGAACGGCGGCTTCTGGGCGCCGCTCGGCGCGGCCGACTATGCGGGGCAGGGCCTCGACGACGCCCAGATCGCCCGGATCGTCGGCGGCTCGACGCCACACCCGGGCGCCTCGCTCACCGAACCGGCCGAACTGGCCCGCCCGCTCGGCGAGCTGTCGGCGACGTACATCAAGTGCCTTCTGGACGGCGCCGAACCGAACGACGACGTCGCGGCGTTGCTGAAGAGCGAGCGCTGGGAGCTCGTGCGGATGGACACGGGCCACTGGCCCATGTTCTCCCAGCCGCACGAGCTGGCCCGGATCCTGCTCGACGTGGCCCGGAAGTAGCGGTCCCGGAGGTCGCCGTGGGCCCTCCGGGGCCCTACGGGACGCACGATCACGTTGGCCGACCGGCCGCGTCCTAGAAGTTGCCGTAGTTGACCTGCCAGGTCGGCAGGCCCATGTGGCGCCAGAGGGCGACCACGCGGTCGCGGTCGTCCAGCGAGACCCGTACGGCGTACCGGTGGCGCACGTGCGCGTCGAAGAGTTCGGCCTTCACGATGTCGTCGCTGCGGCCGTCGTCCGAGGCTCGCATCCACAGCTCGTCGTAGGGGACTCCGTGCTGGGCGAGCCACGCCTCGGTCATCGGCCGGTGGTCCTCGCTACGGCCCGAGACCAGGACGATCGTGTCGTTCTCCGCGCTGCGGAAGGCCCGCAGGGCCTGCCGTACCGAGACGTTGATGAGGTCGAGGTCGCAGCGCGTGAAGTCGTACGGACCTCGGTCACCGCGCAGCGCGAGCGTGCCGTCGATGTCGCACATCACCGCCGAGGGCAGCGCCGGGTCGGGGACGTAGGGCGCGGCCGAGGGCCGCTTGCTCAGCCACTCGGCGGTCAGCCGCCAGCCGCCGCGGGTGGCCTTGGCGTGCTTGTCGGCCAGGATCCGGATGATCTCCTCGCCGACGGATCGCTCGCGCGCGGCGTCGCGGCGTACGCACTCCTCCACGGGCACGTCGGTGAAGTCGTGGACGACGAAGTCGGCGTCGAGGCCGGTGACGGACGCGATGAGCCGCTTGGGGATGTGCGGGGTCAGGTGCGTGTTGTCGACGACCACGTCGAAGCCGCCCTCGACGGCCGAGCGGACCGCGGCGTCCTGGATGTCGAGGACGGTCCGCTCGTGCGCGTGCGAGCGCCCGCGCTCGGGGGCCGGGATGTCGAGCATCGTGCGCAGGTCGTCGAGGTTGACGCGGCGCATCCGGCCCTCGGACTCCGACTGCAGCCGCCGGGCGGCCGTGGTCTTCCCCGAGGCGGGGAGTCCCGTCATGACGTGTACTACGGGCACGGTCAGTTCTCCTCGTCGGTCGTGAACGGGTCGGCCGCCTCAGGCCTGACGGCGCGCCAGACGACCAGGTCGGTCGGTCGCGCGTCGAGGCGCAGGAACATGGCCGAGCGGATCTCCGGGGCGACCGGCAGCTCCTTGACCGCCCGGGCGAAGGCGCCCCGGTCGGCAGCCAGGTGGGTGACGCGCTTGTACGCCTCGTCGATGGCGTGCTCGCGGGCCGCCGCCTCGTCCTCGAGCCGGGCGATGACCCCGCGCACCCAGGTGTCGAACTCGTCCGGCACCTGTTCCAGCAGGGCGTCCAGCGGCCGGCCGCCCGTGGCCCTGATGCCGCCGAGTTCGGCGACCGAGCACCCCAGGCCCGACGCCAGCCGCTTGACGGACATTCCGGCGAAGCGCTGGATGCCGTGGCTGCGCCAGATGTCCCGCTCGGTGACCCCGGTCAGTACCTTGTGGAGCCGTACGTACTCGCTCAGTTTGGCCTTGGCCCGTACGCCCGAGGCGTACCGCAGGACGAAGCCCTCGGCGTCGGTGCCGGTGGCTGCGTGGCCACCGGGCAGCGTGTTCGACTCGGTGAGCGCGATCAGTTCGGTGAGGGACATCGCGGGCCAGGTCCGTACGACCGTTCCGATCCCGGTCCAGGCGGTGGCGGCCTCGGCCAGGGGCACCTCGGTGCCGTCGGGGCCGAAGGCGGCGAGGAGGACCAGGTCCCGGCGGTCGCCGTAGTCCACGACGATCCGGTTCTGCGGGTAGAGGATCTCGGCGAGGTACGTGACTCCGGGGGTCAGCGCGCCGGTGTCCCGGGCGTCGAGTCGGCGCTGCGCCCAGGTCGCCTGGGTGCTGATGAAGGAGCCCTTGGAGGCCACGTGCCAACGGCCCGCGTAGTGGAAGATCACCGCGAGGCTGCCGTCGACCTTGTCGTAGACGTCGAAGGGCTCGTCGGGCAGCGCGGGCGCGTAGGGCTGACCGGCTTCGTGCTCACCGATGTTGAAGAACTTCGGCAGGGGCAGTGCGACGATCTCGCCCGTGGTGTCGTCGGCGACCAGTCCACGGCAGCGCGTGGTCACCCGGTTCCAGATCCGCTCGTACTGGCAGGCCCGGGTGTAGGTGTAGATCGACAGCGGCAGCTCGGGGTGTGCCTTGCGGGTGACGTGCCCGGCGTCGATGGCCGCGGTCAACTCCTGCGGCGGCAGCAGCTCCTGGAGAGTCAGGTATGCCTGGCTCATGGGTTCCTCCTGGTCGGTGATGGTCCATTCTCACCTGCGAAGAACCTGGTCGGACACTGCTTTTCGGGTGGGCGCGGGAGGGGAGGGGTGCCCTTCCCCGGGCTCTCCTCCCCTCCGCTCATGCGAACTCTCGGCTCGTACGAGCCGCCGGGGTCAGCCCGGGAAAGGAACGTTGTCCTCGTCCGAGATCGGGTTGTTCATCACGCGCGTGGTGTGGCAGTACGAGACGGCGCCGTTGCTCACCTTGACCTTGCAGACCTCGAAGTAGGCGTAGCTGATCCAGCCGCCGGGGGCCGCGTAGGTCGTCCACGAGGCGGTGTCCTGGCCGGACGGGATGGTCCGCATCCGCCACGTGATCTTGCCGTTCGCGCCGCCGGTGACCAGCCGCGCGCCGACCGCGTAGCCGTCGGTCCGCTGGTCCCGAAGCGTGATCTTGACGGGGTCCAGCTTGTCCGCCCGCCAGCCGATCTCGAAGCTTCCGGAGAACGAGAAGTCCCCCGCCTCCACGGAGTCCCCCGTGGTCGGGACGGCGGCCGCTGCGGGCGTGGCGGCGAGCGGCACGATCAGGGCGGCCACGGCCGTCGCACAGGCGGCAGCCACAGTGTGCTTGAAACGCACGAATCCCCCAAAACAATGAACAGAGTTGGTCGTAAGTGATCACTTTAGCGCCACATAAAGGGTCGTCCGATCGGATGACCCCGCCGTCCACCGGACGGTTCCCCACAGAGATCCACCGGGTCGATCGGTGGTGGCTGTCGGCGGACGCACGATGGTGAGGAGAGCGGACCGACCCGCCTCCGCCGTCCACCGGGAAGGGACGACGCCCGTGCTGCCGACAGCCGTGACAAGGAGAACGTCCATGGATCCGAACGACCGGCTGCTGCTCGCGGCCGCCCACCGCGGAGACATCGCCGGGGCCGCTGCCGCGCTCGGTGCCGGAGCGGACGTCGAGTGCCGTGACGCGGAGCGTCGCACCCCCTTGCTGCTGGCCGCACGGGCGGACCGGGTCGACGTCGCCTCGCTGCTGGTCGAGGCGGGCGCCGATCCCGACGCGCCCGACAGCCGGGCGGACACACCGTGGCTGGTCACCGGGGTGACGGGCAGCGTGGCGATGATGCGCGTGCTGCTCCGCGCGAACCCCGATCTGACCCTCACCAACCGCTTCGGCGGGACCTCGCTCATCCCCGCCGCGGAGTGCGGCCATGTCGCGTACGTACGGGCCGTCCTGCGCGAGACCGACATGGACGTCGACCACGTCAACCGGCTCGGTTGGACCGCCCTGCTGGAGGCGGTCATCCTCGGCGACGGCGGTCGCCGGCACGAGGAGATCGTCGAGCTGCTGATCACCGCCGGGGCGGATCCCCTGCTGGCGGACCACGACGGTACGACTCCGCTCGCCCACGCGCGGCGGCGCGGTTTCGACGGCATCAGCGGCCTCCTCGAGGCGGCGTCGGCGCGCGTGGGACGGAAGGCCGCCCGATGAGCCACCTCCGGCCGTGGCGCGCCGCGCGCGCCCTCGTACCCGCCGCCGCGGTCGCGGCCGTCCTGGCAGGCTGCGCACCGAGCCAGGGTGCCGACGCCCCGGCCGGTGGCACCCCGGCCCCCGCCTCCTCCGCCTCCTCACCCACGACGCCTCCCGGGGTGGCTCCCACGCCCACCCCCGCCGGCACCCTCCTCGTCGCCGACTTCGGCTCCGACACCGTCACCTTCGTCGACCCGAAGCGCGGCTCGCTCGGCTCCGTCGAGGTGGGGACCGCGCCGTACGGCCTGGTCGTCGGCGCGGACGGACGCGCTTGGGTGGCCACCGCCGAGGGCGTCGCCGTCGTCGACACCCGCACCCGCGAACGGCTCGCCCTCGTCCTGTACGAGACCGACACCGGCCCCGTCACCACCGGCGAGTACCGCGGCGGCGGAATGGGCATCGCACTCTCCCCCGACGGCAGGCGCGTCTACGTCGGCGTCAACGTCCCGGGCGGGAACGGCACCCTGGAGGTCATCGACACCGCGAGCCGCGAGGTGACCGCCACCGTCCCCGTCGGCCGGCGTCCCTTCGACATCGACGTCTCGCGGGACGGCTCCGAGGTGTACGCGACGAACCACGACTCGTTCGATGTGACGGTCGTCCGGGCGGACACGCTGGACCCGCGCCGCATCGAGGTCGCCCCGTACGGCACGGAAGGCGGTCTCGGCTCCTGGCTCAAGCCCCACTACACCGCCGTACGCCCCTCGGACGGCAGGCTGCTGCTCCCCTTCGAGGGCGAGCGGCTCGCGGTGGTCGACCCGCGGACCGGTCGCACGGAGATCGAGACGATGACCGCCGACACCCACCAGCACGGCGCCGCGATCACCCCCGACGGCACCCTCCTCGTCGTCGGCACGGGCCCCATCGACCCCGACGAGGACGAGGGCCCCTCGCTCACGGTCCGGGCTCCCGACGGCACCGAGAGGATCCACCCGCTCGACGGCCCCCACGAGGAAGTCACCGTGTCGGAGGACGGCCGCACCGCGTACGTCACGGGCGGCTTCACCCGGGACGGCTACTGGGACGGGATCACCGTGGTCGACCTGGAGACCGGGGGCACCCGGCGCCTCGCCGTCGGGGAGCGGCCGCTCGGCATCGCGGTCCTGCGGCCGGGCGGGCCGTCCGCGGGTCCCTGACCCGGAATCCGACCCGCCGTCATGGCACGCGTCCCCGCGACGCGCGCCTTCCCCGGCTCCACCCGCGCACGGTCCCTGACCACGGACAATGCCCCCGGCACGGGAACTGGTTCCGCCCGAACCACGTCCTCACCCCGGGAGGCATGTGATGGAAGAGACCAGAAGGACGCGGGGGCTGGTCACCGGGACGGTGCTGGCCGTCGTCGGCGGACTGCTGCTGTTCGCCTCCTCCGTGCCCCGCCTGCCGGGGAACGTGATGAGCCTGGTGGAGACCTTCCTGCCCTGGCTGGGCCTGGCTGTACCGGTCGGGCTGGTCGTGGCCGTCGTCCGCCGGTCGGTCGTCGCGGCGGTGGCGTCCCTGGTGGTCGCCGCCGTCTGGCTGGTCGTGTTCCGGTCGGCGCTGCCGCCGGCATCGGCGGCCGGCGCCCACGACATGACCGTCGTCCAGCACAACGTGAGCGACGAGAACACCAGCCCGTCCCGCGTCGCGAGGATCCTGCTCGGCCCGGACCCCGATGTCATCGCGCTCGAGGAGCTGACGGAGACCGGCCTCCCCGCGTACCGCATCGCCCTCGGCCGGACGCATCCGCATCACGCGACCGTGGGGACGGTCGGGCTGTGGTCGAAGTATCCGCTGACGGACATCGCCCGGGTCGACATCAAACCGCGTGAGGTGGGCGACGGTTGGGACCGCGGGCTCCGCGCCGTCGTGAACGGCCCGCACGGGAAGGTGGCGACGTACGTGGCCCACCTGCCGTCCGTCAGGGTGCGGCCCACCGAGGGATACGCGACGGAGTGGCGCGACGAGAGCGCGGGGCGGCTCGGCCGCGCGCTCGCCTCGGAGCGGGCCGCCGCGGTGCTGGTCCTCGGCGACCTGAACGGCACCACGGCCGACCGGGGACTCGGTCCGGTAATGGACCAGGTGCGGGGCAGCCGCGGCGAGTTCGCCTTCAGCTGGCCCGCCGCCGTGCCCCTCGCGCGGATCGATCACGTGCTGGCCAGGGGCGCCGAGATCACCACGACGTGGACACTGCCCGACACCGGCAGCGACCATCTGCCGGTGGCCGCACGCGTGCGCTTCTGACGCCCGGCCCGCCTTCCACGGGGACGACGGAGACGGACCCGCGCCGACCTTGTCCGTCATCCGACCGGTCGCGCCTGGATGGCCGGTCCTGCCCCAGGTGGAGAGGCTGGTGAGGGTGTCGCGCCACGGCGGTGCCCTCAGCCTCACGCCCCGCGAGGAGACGGCCGATGTCCGCGACTCCGTACCGCTACGACGATCTGCGCGCCCTGTACGTCAACTGCACGCTCAAGCGCTCCCCGGAGGTCAGCAACACCGAGGGGCTGATCGACCGCAGCAGGGCCGTGATGGAGCGGCAGGGCGTGGCGACCGACCTCGTGCGGGCTGTCGACCACGACATCGCGACCGGGGTGTGGCCCGACATGACCGAACACGGATGGGAGTCGGACGCCTGGCCCGCGCTGTACGAGCGGGTCATGCGGGCGGACATCCTCGTGCTGTGCGGTCCGATCTGGCTCGGCGACAACAGCTCGGTGATGAAGCAGGTGATCGAGCGCCTGTACGCCTGCTCCAGCCTCCTCAACAGCGAGGGCCAGTACGCCTACTACGGCCGAGTGGGCGGCTGCCTGATCACGGGGAACGAGGACGGGATCAAGCACTGCGCGATGAACGTGCTCTACAGCCTCCAGCATCTGGGCTACGTGATCCCGCCGCAGGCGGACGCCGGCTGGATCGGTGAGGCGGGCCCCGGGCCGTCGTATCTGGACCCGGGCTCGGGCGGCCCCGAGAACGACTTCACCAATCGCAACACCTCGTTCATGGCGTGGAACCTGATGCACCTGGCCGCGATGCTCAAGCGCGCCGGCGGCATCCCGGCGCACGGCAACCAGCGCACGGCCTGGGACGCCGGCTGCCGCGCGGACTTCCCGAACCCCGAGCACCGCTAGCGCCGCCGGCGCCGAGGCGCCGAGCGCGATCGGAACAGGCAGGCCGCCCGTGCGCGGACACCCCTCAGGCGTCCGCGCACGGCGTCGTTTTGGATTGTCGGACGATCATCCCTACGATCCGGCAGATGATCACGAGAAAACGGCTGGCGACCGGAGCCTGCGCGCTGCTCGCCGCCCTGGCCGTCGGGCTCGTCCCGACCGGCGCCGCCGCCGACGAACCGGCGGCGAAGGAACCCCCCAAGGTCGAGCTGGTCCTCGACGTCAGCGGCTCGATGCGGGCCCGCGACATCGACGGCCAGTCCCGGATGGCCGCTGCCAAGCAGGCCTTCAACGAGGTGCTCGACGCGGTACCCGAGGAGGTACAGCTCGGCATACGCACCCTCGGCGCCAACTACCCGGGGCCGGACCGGAAGAAGGGCTGCGAGGACACCAAGCAGCTCTACCCCGTCGGCCCCCTCGACCGGACCGAGGCGAAGACGGCGGTGGCCACCCTGGCCCCCACCGGCTGGACCCCGATCGGCCCCGCCCTGCTCGGGGCGGCCGAGGACCTCAAGGGGGGTGAGGCCACCCGCCGGATCGTGCTCATCACGGACGGGGAGGACACCTGCGCCCCGCTCGACCCGTGCGAGGTAGCGCGCGACATCGCCGCCAAGGGCATCCACCTGACCATCGACACGCTGGGTCTGGTGCCGAACGCCAAGATCCGGCAGCAGCTCACCTGCATCGCCGAGGCGACCGGTGGCACGTACACCTCGGTCCGGCACACCGAGGAACTCTCCAAGCGGGTCCGCCAGCTGGTCGACCGTGCCGCGGACCCGGTGGTCACCCCGGTGGCCACCGAGGGCGCCGAGCGCTGTGCGGACGCCCCGCAGCTCAAGGCCGGGCTCTACACCGACCGTCAGGTCTTCGGCCGCCACCGCTGGTACCGGGTGGACGTGCTGCCCGGGCAGGAGCTGCGCGCCTCGGTGAGCGTCGCCGCCGACCGCGCCGTCAACGACGACTACGGCGTCCTGCTGCGCGCGGTGACCGTGCACGGCCGTGAGGTCGTGCGGGGCTCCGAGGCGGGCGACGGACGCACGGACGTCATCTCGACCGGTCTGCGCTATCCCAAGCCGCCGCTCGACGACGTCGACGCGGACACCAAGCCCGCGGCGGAGACCGTCTGCCTCCAGGTCAGCAACTCGTTCTCCGCGCCGCCGTCGGTGAAGACGACCCCCGGTATGCCGATCGAGCTGACCGTCGACCTGGTCGACGCGCCGGACCAGGCGTCCGACGTGGCCGCCTTCGGCCTCGGCCGTGGCTGGTGGCTGCTCGGCGCGCTGGTACTGGCCGGATTCGTGGGCGGTCTGCTGTGGGGCTGGCTGTCCCGCTGGCGCGTCGCCGTCTGGAGGACCAACTGATGCGTACCGTACGCACGCTGACCACCGTCCTCCTCGCGGGAGCCGGGCTCCTCGGTCCGGCCGTCGCGCCCGCCCTCGCGGACACCCCGTCCCCGAGCGGCAGCGCGAGCGCCGCCGCGACGGCAGGGCCGACGGAGGCGGGCACCACGTTCCGCACCGCCGCCGCGTTCAAGCAGGGCCAGCAGGCCACGGCCGAGGCTTCCACGGGTGACTACCTCTACTGGGTGTTCCCCGCGGACACCGGGCAGCGGCCCACCGTGACCGCCTCGGTCGCGCTCCCCGAGGCCGCCGCCCGGCACGGTGCCTCGACCTGGCGGATCGACGTCTACGACGGACTGCGCCGCCGGCAGCCGTGCATGTACGGGATGCAGTCCCGGGCCGCGGGGAAGGACGCCACCTCCGTGGAGCTGTCCTGCACCCTGCGCACGGTCCGCCCCTGGGCCGAGACCTGGGACAACGATCCGCTGCCCGGCAGCTACTACGTCCGGCTGACGGTCACCGGAATCCCGGAGGACGACCTCGGTCAGCCGTTCACGGCCCGGGTGGGTGCGGTCTCCGCCGACCAGGGCGGCGCGTACGCGGGCGACGGCACGCTCGCCGCCCCGCTCGTGCCGGGTGCCACGACGGAGGACGCCGCCGCGGGCGACGCGCCGTCGGCGGTCGAGGCGGCGGCTCCCGAGGACGGCTGGTCCTCGGGCTGGTGGTCCGACCGCTGGGTCTGGACCGCCGTCGGCGGAGTCCTCGGCGCGCTCGCCGGCATCGGGGGCTACTCCCTGACCCGCGGCTCCGGGCGCCCGTCACGGGTACCGCCGGCCGTCTGACAACTCGATACGAGCGGCCGCGATCGTCCTCGACGGTCGCGGCCGCTCCCCGTTCCGGAACGGCGTGCCGCGCGTGTCAGTGGCCGGCCGGACGGACAAGTCCGGTGTCGTAGGCGTACACCGCCGCCTGGGTGCGGTCGCGCAGGCCGAGCTTGATCAGGATGCGGCTCACATGGGTCTTGACGGTCTGCTCGGCAACGACCAGGCGGGAGGCTATCTCGGCGTTGGACAGACCATGCGCGATCAGGCTGAGGACCTCGGTCTCGCGTTCCGTCAGACCACCGACACGGTCCAGGTGCGGGGTGCGGGGTGCGGCGCTGAGCCGGGAGAACTCGGCGATGAGCCGCTTGGTGACATTGGGGGCGAGCAGCGCCTCGCCACCCGCCACCACCCGTACCGCGTGGGCGAGTTCGTCGGCCGATGCGTCTTTGAGCAGAAACCCGGACGCGCCGGCGCGCAGCGCCTCGTACACGTACTCGTCGAGGTCGAAGGTGGTCAGGACGAGCACCTTCACGGTGGCGTCGGCGGGCCCGGTGATGAGGCGGGTGGCCTCGATGCCGCCGATGCCGGGCATCCGGATGTCCATCAGGACGACGTCGGGGGCGAGTTCGGCAACCTTGGCGACCGCGTCCTCGCCGTCCACGGCCTGTCCGACGACCTCGATGCCAGCCTCGGCATTGAGCAGCACGGTGAAGCCCTGACGGACCATCATCTGGTCGTCGACGATGAGGACCCGGATCGTACTGCTCGTCATGTTCCGTCCTTGCAGGGCTCGATGGGGAGGGTGGCGGTCACCTCGTAGCCGCCGTCCGGGGTGGGACCGGCCGACAGTTCGCCGCCCAGCATGGCGGTGCGCTCGCGCATGCCGAGCAGCCCGTGTCCCAGTCCCGGCGAGAGCGGGGCCGAGGAGGGATCGACGGGTCGGTCCGGTGGGGTGTTGGCGATCCGGAGGGAGAGCCCGGCGGCGAGATAACCGGTCTCCACCCGCACCCGTGCCCCCGGTGCGTGCCGCATCGCGTTGCTCAGCGCCTCCTGGACGATGCGGTACGCGGAGAGTTCGACGCCCGGCGAGAGCGGACGGCGTTCTCCCGTGGTGGTCGCGTCGACGGCGAGCCCGGCGGCGCGGACGTTGTCGAGGAGTTCGTCGAGCCGGTCCAGGGTGGGCTGGGGGGTGTGCCGTACGCCGTCGGCGGCGGGGTCCTCCGCCCGGAGGACACCGAGGACGCGACGTAGTTCGGTCAGCGCCTCGACGGCGTTCTGGCGGATGCCGGCGAGGTTCTCGCGCAGCTCGTCGGAGGGGTTCTCGACCAGGTGCGGGGCGACCTGGGCCTGGATGGAGATGACCGACATGTGGTGGGCGACGACGTCGTGCAGCTCGCGGGCGATCCGGCCGCGCTCCTCCAGAAGGGTGCGCCGGGACCGTTCCTCGGCGGTGATGACCTCCTGGGCGACGAGCTGTGTCCGCGCGACTCGGCTCATTCGCAGTGAGGCTCCCACCACCGCCGCGGTCGCGAACGCGATGGCGCCGCCGCCGAGGTCCTCGTTGTGGGGAAAGCCCGTGGGAACGACGGTGTTGACCACGCCCGACAGCACGGTGATCACCAGCGTGACGACCGTGACCCGCAGCGGGACCCGCAGGGCGAGCAGCAGCACGACGAAGGTGTGGACCACGATGCCCCAGACGCTCCAAGGCCACACCAGGTCGGGTCCGACGGTCGCCTCGCCGATCTCCGCGGTCAGGAACAGCGTGACCGTGGAGAGCCACCAGGCCGGCACGGGGCGGCTCAGTGCGAGGACCAGAGCCGCCGCTTGGAGGACGACGAGCACTTGCATCGGCCCCGAGACCACGGGAATCGCGCTGCTGTACTCGGCCATCTTCGCCAAGCCCGCGACGAGGGCGAGCAGCACGAGGTGTCCGTGCGGCAGCCAGCCGAACCACGTCTGGCGGGGCAGCGGATCGCGGGCCATCGTCCAGAGGTCCTCGCGCAGGGCGCGCGGCACCCGGCCCAGGGCGGCGATCAGCGACCGCCCGTAATCGTCCCCCACCCGTTCCCCCTTGTCCGCTGCGTCCACCCTAGGCACGTCGGATCTCCTTTCTCGCCTCGGGTCGCCCTTTGCGGGCGGGGCGACGGCCACCCTCTTCGTACGTACGGAACGCGGCGACGCACACCAGCAGCGCGAGCGCGAAGAGCGGCAGCCAGCCGAGTCGGGCCAGGACCCAGCCGTACCCGTCGGGCACGCTGTGCAGACCGAGGAGCGGTCCGTGGCCGAGGAGTTCGCCGGCCATCAGTCCGGTGGCGGTGACGGCGATCATCGCGGTCTGGTGCCAGAGGAAGACGGTCATCGCACTGATGTTGAGCAGTGCCACCGCGGCCCAGGCGGCGGGCCGGCGCAGTGCACGGCGCAGTGGGCCGAGCAGCAGCAGGGCTCCGCCGCACTGGGCGAGGCCGAAGGTGACGGCGGCGAGCGTGGGCGGGTTGAGGTTGGATATCGGCGCGCCGGGCACGCCGACCATGGAGCCGGGGTAGCCGGCGCAGAGGACGAGGAGGGCGGTCGCAGCGGCTCCTCCGAGCAGCAGGACCCAGCCGGTCGTCCGGCCCTTGAGCCCGTGCCGTGACCAGGCGGTGCCCAGGCAGTACGGGACGAGCCAGCCGGCGGCCACATTGATCCAGCCGAGCCAGGCCGGTCCGTCGAGGCCGAAGCGGATCACGTCGACGTGGAGGACGACGGCCAGGGGCCAGAGCGGATTCACACGGGCGACGAGCGGGGTCGCCGCCGTGAGCGCGGCGAAGACGAGCAGGAACCAGAGCGGCGAGAGCACGAGCTTGCCCAGGGCGTACACGGTCGGCCACGGCACACCGGTGGCGAGCATGGTCGGCGCCACGACGATCCACACCGCGAGCACGGCGGTGACGGGCCGGAAGAGTCGCCCCAGCCGGGCCGCGAGCCAGCGGACGTAGCCTTCCTGCCGGGCGCGGGAGGCGGCGTGGCTCCTGGCGGCCACCTGTCCGCCGACCAGGAAGAAGACGGCGAGGGTCTGGAACACCCAGGAGACGGGGGTGAATTCGGGAAGTTCCTGCAAGGGGCTGGCGACGCGTACCGTGCCGCTGTCGGCGATCAGGGCGGTGACCAGCCAGTGGCCGAGGACCACTCCGAGGATGGCGAGGCCCCGCAGGGCGTCGAGGGCGCGGTCGCGGCCCGGTGGGGTGGCGGCCTCGATACGGCGGACGAGTTCACGCATCGGCCGGCTCCCGTCCCATGACGATGCTCGCAAGTCGCTTCAGCGGTACGGAGCCGGGGACGAGGTAGTCGCTGTGTCCGCCGTCGCCCGCGTCGAAGACCCGGGCGCCGAACTCCGGTGCGAGGGGGTCCGCGCCGAATCCCAGCTCTCCGGAGGGCAGGGGCACGCGGAGGTGGGGCACCCAGGCGATCCAGTCGGACCCCCCGCGCCCGGCCCAGACGGTGGCCGTGGTCCGCAGGTCCGCCGCGCTGTCGGCGCCGGTGCCCGGGCTTCCGTAGAGGACGATGCCGGCGACGGGGAGCCCGGGCGCCGCCTTGGCGCAGACGACGGAGCCGTAGGAGTGACAGAGGAGGGTGAGGCGGGCGGCGGGCTTGGCGGCCTTCAATTCCCGGACGAAGTCCCGCAGTCCGGGGGCAGCCTCCTCGGCCCGCCCGGAGGTGATCGCGGCCACGCTCGCGGTGGCGGGGGTGGGGTAGCCGAGCCAGGCGAGGACGGCGGCTCGCTCGCCGAGCCGGTGCTGGAGGGCGACGGCGCCGTCCCGGAAGCGCTCGCTGCCGAGCGCGGTGTCGGAGCCGGGGACGAGGACGGCGATGTGTTCGGCGCGCGCGAGGTCGCCGACGACCTCGACGCTGCGGCCGCCGTCGCGGCCGTCGAAGGAGAGGAAGTGGCGGTTCGGGCCCGCCATGGCGCGCAGGGCGGCGGCCCGCTTCCGGTCGCCGTAGTCGGCTGCGGTCCGTTCGGCGGCGCGGACGGCGTCGCGGTTGGCGGCGTACCGCGCGTCGAGGTCTGCGGCCGTGACCCGGACGAGGGGGCCGAGTTCGGCCGGTGCGGGCGCCGGGACGGCGGCCGGGCGGGCGGCGCCCGCCGTCGGCACCGCCACCGATGCGGCGACGAGTGCGGCGAGCAGCGTGCGGCGCAGGCGGCTGCGCTGGCGGGACGCCATGGTGTGGTCCTTCCGTACCGGACGAAGTGCTTCGTTCCGGTGCCGAACGTATGGATCACGCCCTGTAGTCGGCGTCCCGCCGGAGGGGACAGTCGGCGGGTAGCTCTGAAGTACTACGGGTAGGGGTGGGGCCTCGAGGCTGCGGCGCTCATGCGCCGGAGGGGCCTCGGCGGGCGGGGAATCCGTGGGTGCGGGCGGCTGCCACGACGATCAGGACGGGGACGAGGAGCAGCAGGACGCTCCCGGGCAGCGAGGCGGCGCCGAGCCGATCGAGGAGGAGGCCGCCGACGACGCCTCCTCCCGCCATGGCGGCGTTCCAGAGGCTGACGAGCATGGTCTGCGCGGTGTCCGCCGCCTCACCGCCGGCGTCGCCCACGGCGGTCTGCAGCAGGGTCGGTGCGCCGCCCCAGCCGAGCCCCCACAACGTGGCGGCGGCGTAGACGAGGGCGGTGCTGTCGGCGGCCACGGCGAGGACGCCGGCCGCGACGGCGAAGAGCACGATCCCGGCGAGGGTCAGGGTCCGCAGTCGGCGGTCGATGTGCAGACCGGTGAACCAGACGCTCAGCAGGGAGGCTCCGCCGAAGACGAGGAGGACGAGTCCGGTGGAGCCACCCATGCCGAGGTGGTCGAGGAAGGCGGCCACGTAGGTGTAGAGGATCGTGTGGGCGAGGACGAGGACGAGGGTGACGAACAGGACGGGGGCCACGCCGGGGACGGCGAGGGTGCGCAGGATGGGCACACGGCCGCCCCTGGGCCGGCCGGGATGGTCGGGGACCGTGAGCACGATCCAGGCGAGGAGGACGACGGCGAGTGCGGTCATGACCAGGAAGGTGACCTGCCAGCCGAGCGCGGCGCCGAGGAAGGTGCCGGCGGGCACCCCGAGGGAGAGCGCGAGCGGAATGCCCGTCATGACGACGGCGATCGCCTTGCCCTGGAGGTGGACGGGCACCATGCGACGGGCGTATCCGGCGAGCAGGGCCCAGGCGAGACCGGCGGCGACCCCCGCGAGGAACCGGGCGGCCATGGTGAGGGGGTAGTGGGTGGAGACGGCGGTCACCGTGTTGGCGACGGCGAATCCCGCGACCGCCGTGAGCAGCAGGCGCTTGCGCCGCCAGCCGGCGGTGGCCGCGGTGAGCGGGATCGCGGTGAGCGCGGTCCCGATCGCGTAGATGGTGACGGACTGGCCCATGGCCGCCTCGCCGACGCCGAGGTCGGCGCTCATCGCGGGCAGGACGCCCGCGGGCAGGGTCTCGGTCAGGCTGGTGACGAAGACTGCGGTGGACAGGGCGAGGAGAGCGGGCAGGGGCAGCCTTCCCGCGGGTTCGGGCTTCTTGACGCGTGCCGGTGAACCGGCCTTCGATGCCGTGTGGTGGCTCATGCCTCGTATGCTGAAACCTTCACATCGGTGTGAAGGTCAAGCGAGATCCCGTGAGGTGAACCACATGCGCATCGGAGAGCTGTCGGAGCGCACCGGCACCCCGCGCAGGCTGCTGCGCTACTACGAGGAGCAGGGACTCATCGTCGCCGATCGCACGGCCAACGGCTACCGCGCCTACGACGAGTCGAACGTGGACCGGGTCGTGCAGATCCGCGGACTCCTGGACGCGGGGCTGCCGACGCGGATCATCAAGCAGATCCTGCCGTGCCTCGACAAACCCCGCGTCATCCACTTCCCCGACGCCACACCGGAGATGCTCGCCACGCTCGAGAACGAGCGCGACCGGATGACCGAGCGCATCCGTTTCCTGACCCGTAACCGGGACGCGGTCGCCGAGTATCTCGACGCGGTACGCGAGAAGTTGGCGACCGGGTCCGTCGCGGCGGACTGACGGCGAAGGGCGCCCGGGTGAGTACCCTCAGCGCGCCGCCGGGCCGGTCCAGTCGGCGGGCACGTGCGCGAGGCGGACCCGCTGCGGGTGGTCGCCGACGGGCACCGAGGCGACGCGGCGGCCGGTGGCGAAGTCGATCGCCGTCACACGGTCCGTGCCGCTCTCCGAGATGACGCAGGAACGGCCGTCGCCGCTGACCGTCGCCCAGTACGGCTTGGACGCCTCCACCAGCGGGCCCTCCTTCAGGGTCTCGCGGTCGACGACGGTGGCGTAGTCGTCCATCGTGGCGGCGATGCAGAGCCGCTTGCCGTCGGGGCTCATGGACATGCCGTGGTGGCGGGAGTCGTTGACCCAGGTGGTGCGGTCCGGATCGGTCGCCGGGTTCTGGGGGAGCGTCTTCACGCGGGTGATCCGGTCGGTGGCGATGTCGTACTCGAGGAAGCCGTTGAAGAACGAGACCTGGAAGTAGAGCTTCGACTCGTCGGGGGTGAACGCGACGGGGCGCACGGCGTCGGAGAGGTCCTTGCGGCCGAAGGCGTCGAGCCGGGCACGCATGTCGATGACACGGACCTGTTCGAAGGTGCGTGCGTCGACGACGGTGATGCGGCGGTCACCCTTGGTCCAGTCCCAGAACGGGTCGTCGAGGGCGGTGGTGACCTCGCCGATGGCCATGTTCCAGAGATGGCGGCCGTCGGCCGAGAAGACGTTCTCGTGCGGCTTGTCACCGGTGGCGAAGGATCCGATCTGCCGGCCCGTCGTGATGTCGAGGACGTGCACCGTGTTGGAGGTGGAGGCCGAGACGGCGACCCGGGTGCCGTCGGGCGAGACGGCCATGTGGTCGGAGCGGAAACCGGATACGGGGAAGCGCCAGTTGAGCCGGCCCGTGCGCAGGTCGATCGAGACGACGTCGGCGAAGCTCGGCCGGGACACCACCATCGCCGAGCCGTCCGGCGTGGCGTACATGTCGTCGACGAACTGGTCGTGGCCCTCGCCCGGGCCTTGCCGGATGCCCAGGAAGAAGGCCAGCTTGACCGGGTTGAGCCCGATCTCCCACATCCGCGCTTCGCGGTCAGGGATGACGTTGATGCGGCCGATGCGGGCGAAGTCGCCGGTGGACTCGATGACATCGGCGGTGCCGTCCCAGTTGTTCCCCACGAACATCACCTCGCGCAGCCCGACCGGTCGCGGTGACTCGGCGGAGGATGCGGCGACGGTGCCGCCCCCTGTGACGGTGAGTGCGAGGGCGGTAGCGAGGGAGCCGAGCAGGAGGCGGCGCGCACCACGCGTCCGGGCAGCAGGCATGGGGGGGTCCTTCCGGGAGACGTGCGACATCGAACACCCCGCCGGTCGGGGCAACTTACCCGACGGTAAGGAGTTGTCACGCCCACGACAAGACGTCGGTGCGCAGGAAGTCGCGGCGACGCGGAACCGCCCACGCCCACTCGGCGAGTGGCGCGCTCGTCCTGGGTCGCTGTGGGCGTCAGGCCATACGGCGGGCTCCCGCCACGATCGCCTCACGAATCCGGTTGTATGTGCCGCAGCGGCAGATGTTGCGGATCTCGTCGAGGTCGGCCTCCTCGATCTCCCGTCCGGCCTCACGGGCCCTGCGGACCTTGGCGACCGCCGTCATGATCTGCCCGGGCTGGCAGTAGCCGCACTGGGCCACATCGAGCTCGAGCCAGGCCTCCTGCATCGGGTGGAGCTCCTGTCCGACGGTCGCGGGCAGGCCCTCGATGGTGGTGATCTCGTCGGTGGCCGCGATGTCCTTGACCGGGACGGAGCAGGGGTTGAACGCCTTGCCGTTGATATGGCTGGTGCACGCCTGACAGACGCCGAGCCCGCAGCCGTACTTGGGTCCGGTGACGCCCAGGACGTCCCGGAGCACCCACAGCAGCCGGACGTCGTCCTCGACGTCGGCCGTGACGGCCTTGCCGTTGAGGATGAAGGTGTGTTGCGGCACGGTGGCTCCTGCTCCTAGAAGGCGCGGTCGAGGCCGTCGACCGGCGAGGCGGGAATCGGCGGGGTGGTGGGCAGCGGCTCGAATCCGAGCGGCTCGGCGTGGTTGACCGGGAACGTCGTCGGCATCGTGCCGGTGGCCCGGCCGTACGCGCAGGCGACCGCGGCCATCGCGCCCGCGACGGCCAGCTCACCCGCGCCGCCCGGCCGGTCCGAGGTCGGCGGCATCACGACGATCTCCAGCTCGGGCGGGGTGTTCCACTGCCGGGTGTAGAAGTAGTTGTCCCAACTACCCTCCTGGAAATGTCCGTTGCGAAGGTGCAGTCCCGAGGTGAGGGTGACGGCGATGCCGTCGATGATGCCGCCCATCATCTGGGCCTGGAGGCCGCGCGGGTTGACGGCCAGGCCGACGTCGACGGCGCACACGACCTTGGTGACGCGAGGTCCCGTGTACGCGTCCTCGATCTTCCGTCCGGTGGTCTCGGGCCGGCAGTCGATCTCGGCGAGGACGGCGACGAAGGCGTGGTACTCGGGATGGACCGCGATCCCCTGGGCCATGCCGGCGGGGAGTGAGCGCCCCCACTCCCCCACCTCCGCGACCTTGTCCAGGACGGCCCGCGCGCGCTCGTCCTTGAGGTGACGGCGGCGGAAGTCGTACGCGTCCTTGCCCATCCGTCGTGCCAGCTCGTCCACGACGAGCTCCTGCGCGCACCGGACGTTGGGCGAGTAGATGTTGCGCATGGAGCCCGTGTTGAACCCCTTGTCGGTCTCGCTCAGCAACTGCGTGGTGACCCCGAAGTGGTACGGGCTCTGCTGGGTCAGCTGGAAGATCGTCTCGGAGAAGGTGAGGTCGCCGACGGGCAGTTGGGCGGCAGTGGAGGTGATGATCTCGCCGAGGCCATGACCGAAGTCCGTGGCGACGGAGGTATGGCGCTGCTCGTACGTCAGCACCTCGCCGAGGCTGTACGTGGCCCGGACCCGGGAGGTCGACATGGGATGCGTACGGCCCTGGCGGAAGTCGTCGGTCCTGTGCCACATCAGCTTCACGGGCTTGCCCATGGCCCGGGAGATCTCGGCGGCCTCGCCGGCGGCATCGTGGAAGAGCTTGCGGCCGAACGATCCACCGCCCTCGGTGACATGGACCTTGACGGCGGTGATCGGGAGACCGAGCCGCAGGGCGATCTGCTCCTGGGCGACGATCGGCGACTTCAGGCTCGCCCAGATCTCGGCCGTGTCCGCACGCACGTCGGCGATGGCGCAGTTGGTCTCCAGGGCGCTGTTGCTGGCGAAGTGGAAGGTGAAGCGGGCGTCGACGGCCTTGGTGAGGAGCGGCAACGGAGGTACGACGAGAGGGAGTTCGGCGGATCGGAGCTTCTTCAGGACGGTCGTGTCCGAGGCGCCCTCGGCGGTGCCGGGGCCCCAGGTGACCCGCAGGGCGCGGACGGCGTCGATGCACTGGCCGAAGGTGCGGCCACGGACGGCGACGCCGGTGGAGATCCGCACGACGTCGGTGATGCCGGGCATGGACCGGACCTCGTCCAGGTTCTCCACCGAGCGGACCGTGCCGTTGATCGTCGGCGGCCGGCAGACCATCGTGGGCAGCGCGTCGGGCACCTGGACGTCCATCGCGAACTTCTTGCGCCCGGTGACGGCCTCCAGGGCGTCGATCCGCCGCTGCGCGGTGCCGATGACCTTGAACTCGGAAGGCTTCTTGAGGGCGACGCCGACCGCGGTGTCGGTGAAGGAGGCGGCCTTCACGGCGAGTTCGCCGTAGGACAGGCTTCGGCCGGTCGTCGAGGAGACGATCGCCCCGGCCTTCGCCGTGAGCGAGCCCACCAGCTCCCCGAGCTCCAGGGCGGCGGCGCGCAGCAGCCGGCCCCGGGCGACGGCGGCGGCGACGCGGATGGGCGTGAAGGTGGAGATGGTGGTGTTGGAGCCGCCGGTGAGCTGGTTGAACAGCAGCTCGGGGCGGGCGTCGGCGAGGGTGACCCGCACCTTCTCCAGCGGCAGATCGAGCTCCTCGGCGAGCAGCATCGCGGAGGAGGTGGTGATGCCCTGGCCGACCTCGGCCCGGGGCAGGGCGAACGAGGCGGTGCCGTCCGGGTCGATCCGGACGGTGATCAGGTTCGCGGTCGGCAGGGCGGCATGGGTGAGCATGTCGTTGAGGTCGTAGATCTCGGACGGCCCGGGCAGGGACGGCACCACGGAGGGCGCCGCGGCGGCGGCAGGGGCGGGCGCGAGGACCGCCTCGCCCAGCTGTGCGGCCACGGTCAGGGTCGGCGCCGCGAGCACGTAGCCGAGGAACCGTCGCCGGTCCGGGCCGCTCGCGGACTCCTCCCGCGGGTGCTGCTGCGCATCGTCGCGCGCTGTCATCGGCTGCCCTCTCGACGAACCACGAAGTCCGACGGATCATCGCGCACGCGGCGCCGTGCGCGCACCGGAAGGCACAGGATTCACTCGGGGCACGCCAAGCCCTCACGACACTGCGGGCGGCAGCGGGGAATAGCGCACCCGAGGCGGACGGTTGTGAGCGCACGTGGCACACGGCCGCACCGGCTCGGAAGGAAGCTCCATGAAGATCGGCATCATCGGCGCAGGAAACATCGGCGGCAACCTCACGCGCCGCCTCACGGCCCTCGGCCACGACGTGTCCGTGGCCAACTCCCGCGGCCCGGAGACCCTCACCGCACTCGCCGAGGAGACCGGCGCGAAGCCGGTGACCGTCGGCGAGGCGGCGCGGGGTGCCGAGATCGTCGTGGTGACCGTCCCGCTGAAGGCGGTGCCGGACCTGCCCGCAGGGCTCTTCGACGGCGCGGCGGAGGGCTTCGCCGTGATCGACACCGGCAACTACTACCCGCAGCAGCGCGACGGCCGGATCGCGGCCATCGAGGACGGTCTCACCGAGAGCCGCTGGACCGAGCAGCACCTCGGCCACCCGGTGATCAAGGCCTTCAACGGCACCTATGCCCAGGACATCCTGGACAGGCCTCTCCCGGCCGGCGACCCCGAGCGCATCGCGCTGCCCGTCGCGGGCGACGACGAGGTCGCCAAGAAGACGGTCCGAGCCCTCATCGACCAGCTGGGCTTCGACACCGTCGACGCGGGCGGCATCGACGACTCCTGGCGCCAGCAGCCCGACACCCCCGTCTACGGCCTCCGGGACGGAGTCGCAGCCGTCACCAAGGCCCTCACCGAGGCCTCACCCGACCGCCCGGCGTCGTTCCGGGGCTGACGCCGCGGGGACCGTGCGCGGTACGTGTGCCCCTTTCGGCCGAGTGGGGCGGGGCGCCGTCGACAGCGGTGGATCGGGCCGTCAGACTGCTCGCGGAGGTGACGCGGGTGGTGGAATCGAAGGACATGCGGGCCGCGGTTCGCACGACGTACGGTCCGGCCGACCTCAGTTCGGTCCCGGTGTTCGCCGGAGGGTTCATCAACTTCGGGTACTGGCGCTCGATCGACCTGGCCGGACCGCTCACGGTCGACGACCGGGTCCGCAGCCAGGAGGACATGTACCGGCATGTGCTCGACGCCGCCGGACCGCTCGCCGGTCGGCGGATCGCCGAGGTCGGATGCGGGCTCGGTGTCGGCTGTGCGCTCGCCCTGCGCGAGTACGAACCCGAGCAGGTGACCGGTATGGACATCCATCCGCAACAGCTGGACCGCGCCCGCCGGACCAACGCGGATCTGCTGAGGACCACACCGTCGGGGATCCGGTTCGTCCTCGGTGCTGCGGAGGAAATGCCCTTCGATGACGGCGAGTTCGACTGCGTCTACAGCGTCGAGGCCGCTCAGCACTTCGACGACATGAGCGCCTTCACCCGGGAGACGGCCCGCGTGCTGCGGCCCGGCGGGCGGGTGGTCGTCGCGAGTTTCTTCACCCCGGACGACGCCCCGGACGGCGGAGCCCGGCTCGCGTCGTACCTGGAGTCGTTCGCCGACGGGCTGGACATCGCGCGTCCCGTGACGCACGTGACCGATGCGTTCGCCCGGGCGGGCCTGACGGACGTGCAGGCCGCGTCCATCGGGCCGGACGTGTGGCAGGGATGGGACCGCTGGCTGTCGGACCAGTGGAAGCCGGGCACGTGGCCGCGGAACTTCCTGAAGTCCTACGAGCAGGGCATCCTCGACTACTACGTCGTCACGGCCACCCGCCCGAAGGCCTGATCTCCCGGACCCGGATCCGCCGTCGCGCACCCTCGCCGCCCGCGCGAGGCGCATGTGGCCCATCGCGGTCGTCACCGGGGCGGTGGCGGGGGCATGCCGGACGGCCTCCCCCGCCACTTTCACACCAGGGCTACGATCCCGGGGCGTACGCGGCCGGTGGCGGGCCCTGGGGCTGGGCGCCCAGGGACGGTGCGAGCCACTGGTTGTACGAGGTCGTCCAGGGGCTGGCGGCACCGCCCCTGCGGTAGTCCTCCAGGACCGCGTTGACCCGGCGCGCCAGATCCGTGTCCTCCTTGTTCATGGCCACCCCGTACAGGGAGGTGTCCAGACGCGGGCCGACGAGCTGGAGGTTGGGGTCCTGTGCGACGAGCCCGGCGGCCAGGGTCGCGTGGGTGAGGATGGCGTCGACGTTCCCCTGCTGGAGCTCGACGAGGCAGTCCAGGTGGCTCGCCGTCTCCACGGCGACGGCGCCGGTCCTGGAGCCGCTCAGGAGATCGGCGGCCGAGCTTCCCTTGCTGAGACAGACGCGCCGGCCTCGCAGCTTCGGGTCGAAGCCCGTGATCTCGGAGCCTTCGGGTACGAGCAGTTGATGGCCGGTCTCGAAGTAGACGCTGGAGAAGGCGATTTCGGTCAGTCGCTCGCAGGTGATGCTCATCGTGCGGACGACGACGTCGACCTGGCGGGCCTGGAGCCGGGAGATCCGCTGGCTCGGCGGCATACTGACGAAGCGGACCGTGGCCTTCGGGCCGAGGATGTCACGGGCGATCGCCCGGACGAGGTCGATGTCGAAGCCGACCGGTTCGCGGGTCCGCGCATCCAGTGAACCCCAGAGATAGCTGTTCAGGTCCACCCCCGCGACGAGATGGCCGCGCTCGCGGATGCGCCGCACGGCCGGACCGTCCACGCGTGAGGGCCGCGGACTCGCCCGCCGCGGATCGCACGCCGGGGCACGGGCGGGCGGCGCGGCCGCGGTTCCGGCGGTCGCGCGGAGGGCGGCGGACGGTCCTGGCGTCACGGCGGCGGCCGGAGCCGCGGCCAGGACCATCGCCGTGAGCAACATCCACAGTGTGGAGCGGCGGCCCAGCGGCCACCTCCCCCGGCGTACCGACTCGGATCCAGCAGTCACAAGCCCCACCCCCGCGCAGCCGACTCCCGAGGCACAAGGCTACGCAGCGCAGCACCAACACGCGGGCCGGATCGGAGAGTTGACCGTATGTTGGGACAGCCTTCACCGTCCCCGCAGGGCAGGCAGCGACGGCAGCGCGAGCTTCCGGCCCATCTGCGCGAGTCCACCGACCCGGGCGCTCAGACCCTCCGCAACCCGCCGGCCCTCCGATGCACCTAGCCCCTCCGACGCGTCCCGGCCCCTCTGGGCACGCCCGCCCACCCGCATGCCACGGCCGTCCCGCATCGGTCGCACCGCGCGGAGCTGACAGCGCGACAGCCTGGCGCGCTGGCCGCCACTCGCGATCAGCGCGTTCACCGATGTCATCGGGTCGGCGCCCACGCTCCGCGCCAGCAACATGCCGACAGCGAGCGGAAGCAGCGCCACGGCCAGCGCCGAGCCGGTGGTGGTGACGTGCTGCATACGGCGGTTGCGCCGGTCGTCCGAGGTCATGACCGTATTCGACCAGCGGCGGCAGGTCCCCTGTATCGGCCGACGTACTCAGTCGGCCGTACGCACATACTCAGTCCGGGGGTTGTCGGCCGCCGCCCCGGGGATGCACCCTGGCGATCGGGCATCGGACAACGGAGGCGCGACGACTGTGACCCCCATACCCGGCGCGGCACCGTCCGTGCTCGTGGTCCAGCACGAGGACGGCACGGGCCCCGGTCTCGTCGGCGATCGTCTCCGGCGGACCGGACTCCACCTCGATGTCGTCCATCCCTGGCGCGGCGACCCGCTGCCCGACTCGCCGCACGGCCACGCGGGCCTCGTCGTCCTCGGCGGTTCCGCGAACTGCGAGGACGTCACGGCCATGCCGTGGCTGCCACAGGTCCGTGAGTTGATCCGCGCGGCGGTTGCCGAGGAGATCCCGCTGCTCGCCATCTGTCTCGGCGGCCAGATCCTCGCCCATGTGCTCGGTGGCGCCGTCGCCCCGCGCCCCCAGGGCCCGGAGATCGGTGTCGTCCCCCTGCGCCGGCTGCCCGCCGCCGACGCGGACCCCGTCCTCGGCGCGGTCCCCGAGGGCGCGTCGGCGGCGCAGTGGCACTGGGACGACGTGGTGCGACTGCCGCCGGAGGCGGTGCCGTTGCTCACCGGGGACGACTGCCCGATCCAGGCGTACCGGGTCGGATCGGCGGCCTGGGGTGTGCAGTTCCACCCCGAAGCGCTCGCCGGCTCGCTCGCCGATTGGGCCCTCACCGACGGTGCGGAGGCCCGGTCGGCCGGTGCCGATCCGGAGGCCGCCGTCGCCTCCGTGCGCGCGGCGGAGCCCGAACTCCGTACAGTCTGGGGGGCGATGGCCGACGCGTGGGGCGCCCTCGTCCGCGCCCGCACACGAACCGCTTCCTGACCTCCGGTGTGTCCCGGCGCGTCCGCTTGGCGGGCCGGTCCCCGTGGGGTTGCGTGGGCCGTCGACCGCACCGTACGCACACCGAGGAGTCCACGACACCATGGCCGACTACCGCATCGAGACCGTCCGCACCGGCTACCGCACCTGGATCGCCCGCAACGACCGGGGCGCGGAGGTGCGGATCGGCGCGGCCGACGACGCGGACGCACAGCCCTCGTTCACCCCGGTCGAACTGCTGCTCGCGGCCATGGGAGGCTGCGGCGGCATGGTGGTGGACCGGACGGCCCGGGCCGTCGACCACGACGATCTGCGGATCGTGGTCGAGTCGGTGTCGGGGCCGGAGGACGACGGCCGGCTGGGCCGGATCAGGGTCAGTTACGAGTTCGAGCTGCCGGAGAGCAACCCGAAGGCGGCGGAGGTCTTCGCCCGCGGGGTGCGGCTGACACACGAAAAGTTCTGCACGGTGAGCCGGACGGTCGAGCACGGCGCGACGGTGGAGGCGGTGCTGCCGGACGGCACGATCGGCTTCCGGGCCGGCTGATCCACGCCGCGGGACCTACTCCTCGATGGCGCCACCGGTCCGGCGCAGATGCTGCCGGAAGGTGTACGACGGGTCCGCCTCCCGCTGCGCGAGATACTCCGCGAACCGCGTCTGCGCGCGCAGTGTCTCGCCGGCCCTGATCCTGCGCGCCTGTTCGCGCTCGGTGCGGTGGATGCCGTGGGCGGTCTCGAGGACGGCGTCGACCCGGTCGGCGGCCACGAACAGCACACCGTCGTCGTCGCCGAAGACGATGTCGGCGGCGCTCACCAGGTGCTCGCCGCACCGCGCGGTGCGCAGGGCTTCCGGCTCCCGTGCGTCCACGCGGACGGGTCCGGGCGCATGGCTGCCGTAGGAGAAGACGGGCAGCCCTATCTCGACGAGATCGGGCGTGTCGCGGTGCAGCCCCCAGACGACGAGACCCGCGACACCGGCCGCCTCGGCCTCCAGCACGGCGAGGTCCCCGACGCAGGCCTCGTCGCGGCGCCCCGCGTTGTCGACGACGAGCACGTCCCCGGGCTCGGCCGCACCGAAGGCCTCCAGGAAGACGTCGACGCTTCCGTAGTGCCGGGCCGGCAGCACGCGTCCGGCGAGGCGCTGCCCCGGCACGACGGGAGCGATTCCGGCGGGAGCGGCACGCAGCGGTTCGCCGAGCCGGACGCAGGCGTCGGCGATCAGGGGCGTGGAGAGCTCGGCGAAGTCCTTCAGCATCGGTGGTGTCCGTTCTCCGACGGGGTGCCCGCGCCCGACGACCGGGGGCGCGGGTGACGCGGGCGGCGGCTGTCGCCCGATGCTATGCGCCGGAATGCGGCGCGGTCCCGGGCCACTTGTGCCGATGTGGCCCGCGCGGCGGTCGGGCGGGCGGCAGTAGTTTCACGGCGGGGACGCGGAGGCCGTCCCGTGGTTGCCGGGGACGCGGAGGCCGTGCGCGGTCCTCGCGGCCTCGCGCCGGAGAGGGGTTCACCGCCGTGATCGTGATCGCGCATCTCAGCGACATCCACATCGACAGCTCACCGCGCAGCGCGGAGCGCACCAGGTCCGTGATGGCCTATCTGGAATCGCTCGGCATCGACCTCGACGCGGTCGTGGTGACCGGTGACATCGCCGACCACGGTCTGGAGTCGGAGTACCTCCATGTACGGGAGTTGCTGCGGACCCGGCACCCGCTGCTCGTCTGTCCGGGAAACCACGACGTGCGGGACGAGTTCCGCCGCGCGCTCCTCGGCGAGCCCGTGAGACGGGCCGGCGCCCCGGTGAACCAGGTGCTGCGCGGAGCCGGGTTCGTGCTGGCGCTCTGCGACTCGTCGGTGCCGGGGAAGGACGAGGGGTTCCTGGAGGACGAGACCCTCGCCTGGCTGGAGTCCGTACTGGACGAGACGCCGGAAGAGGTGCCCGTCCTGGTCGGGTTCCATCACCCGCCGACCGCGCTGCACATCCCGTTCGTGGACGGCATACGCCAGTTCGGGGAGCACCGCCTCGCCGAGCTGGCCGAGCGGCGGCACGGCATCGTCGCCTTCCTGTGCGGGCACGCGCACACGGCGGCCGCGACCACCTTCGCCGGGCTCCCCCTGCTTGTCGCGCCGGGGGTGATCTCGACGTCGAAGCTTCCCTGGGAGTCGTCCGGCCCCGGTGTTCATGTGTACCGGGACGAGATGGCGCCGTCGCTCGCCTTCCACGTCCTGGACGAGGGGGGCAGTATCACCACCCACTACCGGAGCATCCCCGTCTAGCGTCCCCGTTTAGCGGCGCGGAGCGCGGAGACTCGCGTGAGTGTGGCCTGTGCGCGGCCCACAGGCAGGAGGCTGCCGTGTCCCTCGACGGAAAGCACGTCCTCGTCCTCACGACGAACTACGGCACGGAGCAGGACGAGCTGAAGAAGCCCGTGGCGGCCCTGCGCGAGGCGGGCGCCCGGGTGACCGTGGCGGCGCGGAAGGCCGAGCCCGTCCACACGCTGGTCTCGGACCGGCGGCCGGGTGATGTCGTACAGCCCGATGCGACGTACGGCGAGCTGTCGGCGGACGGCTTCGACGCGGTGGTCGTGCCGGGCGGCACCGTCAACGCCGACCGTCTGCGGGTCGACCCGGCGGCCCAACGGCTGCTGTCGGCGTTCGCCAAGACCGGGAAGACCGTGGCCGCGATCTGCCACGGTCCGTGGCTGCTCGTCGAGTGCGGGCTCGTACCGGGCAAGGAAGTGACCTCGTACCCCTCGATCCGTACGGATCTGGTGAACGCGGGCGGGACGTGGGTGGACCGCGAGGTCGTGGTCGACACGTCCGGCGGATTCCGGCTGATCACCTCGCGCAGGCCCGCCGACGCCCGGCGCTTCGCGGAGGCGATCCTCGAAGCCCTCGGCGGGGCTCCGTCGCCGTGAGGCTGCGCTCTCGGCCGCGTGGCGCCCGGGCCGGTGCGGTGCGAGGTCGGGCGGCCGCGCGGTACCGGGTCAGGTGAGCCAGATCTCGCGGACCTGGCGCAGCGGGTCCCGCTCGACGCGCGGCTCCGTGTCCCAGACCATCGTGGCGCGGCCGGCGGCCGTGTAGCGCGGCCAGGACTCGCCCGGGTCCTGGTCCCGTACGAAGGAGACCCAGGCGCGGTGCATCGCGTCGGCGAGGGCGCGCGGCGGCGCGTCGCCCGCCGCCGCCGTGACGCCCTCTGTATCCAGGAGGTCGAAGGCGTACGGCAGGTCGAGGCAGTGGAAGGCCATCGAGTTGACCGGCGACTCCCACACGAACTCGTAGAGCCAGGTGGGTCGTTCGCGCGCTGCGCGGGCGTCGGCCACGGCCAGGGACGGGGCGCGGAAGGTGGCGTCGGTCAGCGCCTGCCCGAAGAGGCGCTCGGGGCCGTCCGCGGCGTAGGCGGCGGTGAAGGACTCCACCCGGTCCGGCGCCAGGCCGACGGCGCCGAGGAGGGCGGGCACGGGCGGGCCGTCGGGTCCCGGGGAGGGGATGGCGTTGAACTCGTGCGCCGTGAAGCCCAGCATCAGCGGGACGTCGGCGCCGGCGTCGCCGTCCGTCAGCGCGTCGAGGACCGGTTCCGGGATCAGCTTGCCGTCCGCGAAGGGTGCGAGCGCCAGCATCGGAGGCAGCCCCTCGCGGTCGGGTCCGGGCTCGCCGAGCCGGTCCTGGAGGTCGAGCAGCTCGTCGTCGTGCAGGTCGCGCAGGGCGGCGGCGGGGACGCCGGTGCGGGCGGTGAAGAGGCGGGCGGCGGCGCGGGCGACCTCGGGTCCGTCCGGACGCATGACCGCCCCGGAGACGGAGAGCGCGCCACGGAACAGGTCGCGGGCGGCGGGGACCGCGAGCAGGGTCTGGACGGCGCCGCCGCCCGCCGACTGGCCGGCGACGGTGACCTTGGCCGGGTCGCCGCCGAAGCGGGCGATGTTGTCGCGGACCCATTCCAGGGCGGCGATCCAGTCCAGGACGCCACGGTTGTCGGGCGCGTCGTCCAGGTGCAGGAAGCCCTCGATGCCGAGCCGGTAGCCGAGGGAGACCAGGACGACGCCGTCACGGTTGAAGGCCGAGCCGTCGTACCAGGGGCTGGCCGCCGATCCGGCGACGTAACCGCCGCCGTGGATCCAGACCAGGACGGGCAGGCGCGCCTCGGGGTCGGGCTCGGGCGTGAAGACGTTGAGGTTGAGCACTCCGGCACCGGGGACGGAGGGCTCGGGGATGGTGGTGACCTCGGCGAAGGGGCGCCGCTGGGCGGTCGGCCCGTACGCGGTGGCGTCGAGGGGCTCGGTCCAGGGCTCCGGCGGCACCGGCGCGGCGAAGCGGAGGTCGCCCACGGGCGGCTGCGCGTAGGGGATGCCGAGGAAGCGGACGCTGCCGTCGGCGCGCCGCTCGCCGCGGACGGGTCCGCGGGTGGTGGTCACGAGGGGCGCGGCGGTGGGCGTCATGGAAGCTCCTGGGGGTCACGTGACGCGGGCGCGCCGATGAGGACGAGAGGAAGGTAACACGTGTCACCATCACGTGTCACCCATCGCCGCGACCGAGACGTCACCGACGGACGGCGCGGTGACTCGCGTACGGGCCAATGCTCTTGACGATCCGTCCGTGGTGTCGCCCTCCCGAGCGCGGGTAGGACCGTGACGGACGGCGTGGCGGCAGGGGGTGGCGGCGTGGACGCGTCGACGGTGGTCGGGGTCCTTGTGGTGGCCGGCGGGGCGGCTCTGATGGCGACGGGTGCCGTCCGGAAGGGGCGGGCGGTCCGTCCGCTGCGCCCGGCCCGGGCACGGGCCGCCGCGGAACGCGCGGACTCCCGTGTCCTGCTGCGCGCGGCGGGGATGGCGATCGCATCGGCACGCGACGCGGCAGGCCACGGCGAGCCGGCCATCGTCACCGTCGAGGACGTGATGCGCCTGACGGTCGAACACTTCGGCCGCACCGACGTCCCCCGCGAGCAAGCGGCGGCGGCCCTCCGTCGCCAGTACGAACGCGCCGCCTGCGCGACGGACTGCGTGACCGACGCGTTCGGCTGACGCGCGGGGTCCTGGGACTGCTGCGGCGCGCGCGGGCACGCGTCACATGTGCGGCGCGCCCGGGACGACGGCCTCGAGTTCGGCGATGCTCGTCTGCCCGTCCTACTCCACTTCCGGTGGGACGGGCGTTGCCTGGTGGTAGTACATGCGCCAGCCCGTACCGTCGCCGGCCCGGCGCCAGAGGGAACTGCGGCGGGCGCGCAGGCCGTCGATGACCGTTTCGTAGGTCAGGTGGACCAGACCGGGGGCCAGGAGCGTGCCGGACATCGCCGAAGGTTCGTAGCGCGGGCCGTCGTCCGTGCCGCCGGGGAGATCGGGCAGTGCGGCGAGCATCCGGTCGTACGTCCAGCGGCGGCCTGAGGCGCCGACCTCGACGAAGTCGGGGTCGAGCAGTTCCCGGGCGAGCGCACGGGACGTGCGCACGGAGGGCTCCATCAGCCGAAGTTCCGCCGCGACGGCTTCGGCGATGTCGGCGGCCGAGGCGGCCTCGAACGGCGCGCTCACAGGGCGATCCAGTAGCGCCGCTTGCGGCCGAGCTCCGTCTCGCGGGTGTCCTCCAGGACGCCGCCGTTGCGCTCGATCGTGCGCGCCGAGGCGATGTTGTCCTCGTCGCAGGTCACAAGGACTCGGTCGAGGCCGAGGGCGCGGGCCTCGGGGAGGACCGCGCCCAACGCCCAGGTGGCGAGACCGCGGCGGCGCGCGGAGGGCCGGATGCTGTAGCCGATGTGCCCGCCGGCGCGCAGCAGGAAGTCGTTGAGGTCGTGGCGCAGGTCGATCGCGCCCGCGTACGCGCCGTCCTCGACGATCCACCAGTGCGTGGCGTGCACCCAGCCCTCCGCGAGCGGGCGTGTCGCGTCGGACTGCGCACGCAGTCGCCCCACCCAGGCGTCGAAGATCTCGGGATGGGCGAGGGCGTCCCCTTCCGCCAGCCTCATCCCGGCGCCGTCCTGGTGGACACCGGGGCTCCACTCGGCATGTGCTTCGAGCCAGGAGGAGTGAAGACGCGAGGTGGGGGCGACCAGTTCGGGCATAGGCGGGACCATAACAGGCCAACGTGCCCCTGGAGCAGGGCATTCACGGCGCCTGTCGGGCGACCGCACTACTCGCCGGTGAGCCCGTCGATGCGTTCGCGGAGCAGGTCCGCGTGGCCGTTGTGACGGGCGTACTCCTCGATCATGTGGGCCAGGACATAGCGCAGGGAGTACACCTCCTCGCCCAGGTGTCCGCGGTCGTCGAGGGAGTCCGCCGCGGCCACGACGGCACGGGCCCGGGCGCACTCGTCCCGCCACACCGCGAACGCCTCGGCGACCCCGGCCTCGTCGAGGTCGTCGACATCGAAGTCCGCCCACTCCGTCGAGCCGGGCGGGGTCCAAGGGCTGCGGCTCCGCTCACCGTTGACCACATTCCGGAACCAGCCGCGTTCGACCTCGGCCGCATGTCGCACCAGGCCGACGAGGGAGAGTCCCGAAGGCGCGATCGCGCGCCGCTTGAGCTGCTCCACCGTCAGCCCCGCGCACTTCATCTCCAGGGTGTCGCGCTGGAACTGCAGCATCGCGGTGAGAGTGGCGCGCTCGTCGGCGGTACGGGGCGGTGGTGTGCGGCGATCTTCGTCCATCGGGTCATCGTGCCGGAGCGCACCGGCGGCGGTCCCCGCATTTCCCCGGGGTGGTTCGCCGAAGCGTCCTGCCTCACGGGACGTCGGCCGAACGCGGCCGCGGCCTCCTCAGGCGCGTTGGGCGTAGTTGCCGAAGCCGACCCAGTCCAGGGCCACGCAGGGCTCGTCGCCGAGCACCCAGGCGTCGTGCCCCGGTGAGACCGTGAAGAAGTCGCCGGGGCCCACCTCGAGCGATGCGCCGTCGTCCATGACGATCTTCATCCTGCCGCTGACGACATAGCCGACGTGGTCCGCCTGGCAGCTGTCCGTACCGGCGATGGGCTTGACGTGCTTCGACCACTGCCAGCCCGGCTCGAAGACGGCCCGGCCGACCGCACCGCGATCCGTGTTGACCAGGTCCAGCCTGCCCTTGCCGCCCTCGAAGGGACGGGTCTCATCTGCGGAGTCGAAGCTCCGGGACGCGATTCCGGTCATGTTCGTCCGCCTCCAGGCGGTGAGACGTGCCAGCCCCCGAGTCCTCTTCCAGGTTACGCCGAAGGGCCCGCGCGGGGCGTCCTGTTGCCGCGAGCGGGCCCAGCACCGCCGCGGGACGGGCCCGCGCCTCGGTCGCCTTCCGCGTCCACGGGCCTCCCGGCGTACGGATCCGGCATACGCGCCTCCGCGGTAAGGAGCCGGCCCGTACGGAACTCCGCGCACTCGATGTACGTCGTACACCACCGACGGTGATTCCCCGTCGCGCACGAGAAAGGCCCACGACGGCACCGGGGCACATATCGATACGCGTCGACGCTTGGCCTTTCACCGGCCATTCATTGAACAGTCACCTTCTTTGGCGGTTCCCCGCTAATCCGTCACGCAATTTCTGTACAGATCCCTTATCGGACAGATCTACACATAAAGGCTAGATAAGAGCACAATGAAACCGCGGTATCACGCCGCAAGCACGATCAGACGTGCAGGACGCCAGAAGGAGGCGAGTCGTATGTCTGACGTCTCTCACCGCCCCGGTGATATCAGGGGCCACCCGGACGCACCGGAAATGCGTGACCGCTACTCCCGAATGCTCCAGACCCGTGGTGTCGCCGCGGTCGAGGAACTGGTCATCCTGGCCGGCATCTGGGCCGCCGTGTCCGCTTACACGGTCCACTTCGCGGGAACCCACCCGGACCTCGCCCTCAGCAACCTGATCGTCGGCATCGCTCTCGCCGGTCTCGGGCTCTGCATGTCGATGGCACCGGAGCGGTCGGCGGACCTCAACTTCGTCGCCCTGGCAGGTGGCGTGTGGCTGATCATCTCCCCGTGGGTAGTCGCACGGAACGCAGACACTGGCGCGATCGTGAGCAACGTCATCACCGGCGCATGCGTCTGCCTCTTCGCGCTCACGGCGGGCGGACTCCTGATGAGCAAGACGAGGAAAACGGGATGAAGTTCTGATCCTCCCCCCAAAGCGGCGTCACATCCCTTCATCGGGATGCGACGCCGTCGTCGTCCCCCCGGGCAAACCAGACACATCACCCCCCAACGCCCCTCGCCAGGTAACGAATTGACCGACGGCGTTTCGGCCACATAAGTTCTGCGTAAGCTTGCTCCACAGGGACAGGCTCCCGCTCGCATTCCCAGTCCTTGGGGGGACTAAGTGAACTGGTACCTCGACGTTCTCAAGAAGTACGCCACATTCAGCGGTCGCGCGCGACGCCAGGAATACTGGATGTTCACGCTGTTCAACGTCATCGCGGTAGTCGTCCTCGCGATCATCGACAACGCGGTCCTGGGTGTCTACCCCGCGCTGACCGCCGTCTACATGCTCGGCGTGCTGCTCCCGACGCTGGCCGTCACGGTGCGACGCCTGCACGACACGGGCCGCTCGGGCTGGTGGTACCTGATCGCCTTCGTCCCGCTCGTCGGCGGCATCATCCTCTTCGTGTTCACCGTCCTCGAGGGTGAGGGCCAGCCGAACGCCTACGGCGACAACCCGAAGGCCATCGCCGCGTACTAAGCAGTACCGCCCGAAGCCCCCGGAAGGTTCCCCTTCCGGGGGCTTCGGGCATTTCCGATGCCGTACGCCCAGTGACGGTTCGTAGCATTTGCCGCTCGCGCCTTGTGCACCATGGAGCACGACCCGCCTCCTCGCACGCCCCTAGCCTCGCCGCAGCGGCGCGCAATGGAACGAACGAGGGGCGGTAACGATGAACTGGCTCATCCACGACTACCGCGAGAGCGATCTCGCCGCAGTGGTCCACCTGATCGACACCACGGCCGAACTCGGCCAGGAATCCGTCTTCTCCCTGGCCGAATGCATCGGCGCCCTGACCTCCCGCCAGCCGGCGGTCGTCGCCGTGCACCAGGGCGTGCCCATCGGAACGGCGCTCGCCTGTGTGGCCGGGGAGCGGGCCTGGGTGATGCGGATCGCGATCGCCTCCGCCTGGCGGGGCCGCGGCCTCGCCAGTGCGCTTCTGGTCGAGCTGGAGCGACGCCTGGTCGCGGCCCGGGTCGGCCGGATCGCCTACGTCCTGCCCGAGGAGGACCTCCTCGGCGAAGGACTTCTCAACGCGGGTTACACCCGCCAGCCGGCCGTCGCCTACTTCGAGAAGGTCGAGCCGCTGCACGGACCCGCCGCCAACCTCCTCGACGACCTCGGCGGCAGGCTGCTGCCCGGGGACCTGTGGGCGAAGGTCGCCGGCATGGAGCGCGAGAAGGATCTGATCGAACGACGGGTCGTGCTGCCCCTCGCCGAGCCGGAGCGCGCGGCGCGGCACGGTGTCCGACCGCCGCGCGCCGTGGGCCTGTTCGGCCCGCCGGGTACCGGAAAGACGACGTTCGCCCGTGGAATCGCCTCGCGACTCGGCTGGCCGTTCGTGGAGATCCTGCCCTCCCGGCTCGCGGACGAGGGCAATCTGGCGGCGGCGCTGCGCTCGGCGTTCGCCCGGATCGCGGAGTTGGAACGGGTCCTGGTCTTCATCGACGAGGTCGAGGAGATCGCCCCGGTCCGTCAGGAACCGGCGCAGCCCGGCGGGATGCACGGGGTGACGAACGAACTGCTCAAGCTGATACCGGGTTTCCGGGAGCGGGACGAGCGGCTCCTGGTCTGTGCGACGAACTCGATCCGCTCCCTCGACCCGGCCTTCCTCCGCCCCGGCCGTTTCGACTACCTCATCCCGATCGGCACGCCGGACAAGGCGGCCCGGGCCGCGATCTGGGCGCGGTACACCGACGGCCGGCCGGACGTGGACATCGACGAACTGGTGGCGGCGAGCGACCTGTTCACGCCCGCCGACATCGAGCACGCGGCCCGGATCGCCGCCCAGAACTCCTTCGAGCGCGATCTGGTCTCCGTCGGTGGACGGACGGCCGCCGAGGAACGGCTGCCGGGAGCGAGTACGGCGGACTATCTGAAGGCGATCGGCCAGTGCCGTCCGACGGTGACGTCGGAGATGATCACCCAGTTCGAGTCGGACATCACCACGCACGCCCGGTTCTGACGGGTTCCGCTCGCGGGTGGTGTGCCGCCCCTCCCGGTCGGGTGCCGGCGTTCGGCCGGTATCCGACCATGTCGATCACGGCCCGAATATCTTGGTCACGAGCGGATTCCGCGACGACAGACCGACAGAGGGGGACTGGTCCCATGGAGCAGTACGAGGGGCTCGAGCTCATGACCGTCACGAAGACCGAGGAGCTGGAGTCCTGGCTGGAACAGCACCATGCCGACACTCCCGGGATCTGGCTGAGAATCGCCAAGAAGGGTAAGGGGGGCGAGTCGCTGACGATTCCGGAGGTGCTCGACTGCATGCTCTGTTTCGGCTGGATCGACGGGCAGCGCAAGGGCGGGGACGGGGCTTACTACTTCCAGAAGTACACCCCGCGCCGGGCGCGCAGCCTCTGGTCGCTGGTGAACGTCCGCAAGGTCGACGCGCTGGTGGCCGCGGGCCGGATGCGCGAGCCGGGACTCGCCGAGGTGCGGGCGGCGCAGGCGGACGGCCGGTGGGAGTCCGCGTACCCCTCCCAGGCGGAGGCGACCGTGCCCGACGACCTGGCGGCGGCGCTGGCGGCCGACGAGAAGGCGCGGACCTTCTACGAGCAGCTCGGGAAGACCGATCAGTACATGGTGATCCTGCGGCTGTGGCAGGCGCGCACGCCCAAGAACCGGGGCGAGCGGCTCGAGCGGATGATGGCGAAGCTGGCGGCCGGCGAGAAGGTCACCTGACCGGTCACGCCGTCCGGCGGTAGAGCACCTGGGGGGCCTCGAACTCCACGAAGGAGGCCGCGTGGACCATCCCGATGGCCTCCAGGAGCCGTCGCGACCGTTCGTTCGCCTCCTGGGTCACCGCGACCACACTCCGGGTGCTCTCCAGCGCACGGTCGACGGCCGCTGCGACGGCCTCGCGCGCGTAGCCCTGCCCCCAGTGCTCGGGCAGGAACTGGTACGAGACCTCCGTCTCCCCGTCCCGCGACGCCGGCTCCACGGTGACGAGGCCGAGCAGCGTCCCGTCGGAGGCCCGGACGACCGCGTGGACGCCGGGCGCTCCGACGATCCGTTGCTGCCGGATCCGTACGACCTGGTCGATGACCGGACCGCCCAGGTGGAACCGGACGTCGGGGTCGGTCCACAGCCGCGTGACGGCCGGCACGTCACGCGCCCGCACCGGGCGCAGCAGCAGTCGCTCGGTGGCGAGGGCGACGTCGGCGGGCGGGGCGGAAGACGTGTTCATACGTACGATCATCTCAGCTCGGCCCGGCCGTACGGGCGGGTCAGGGGCGCATCCGGCGCTGTACGGCGGCCAGGGCGCCGGCCTTGCGGCCCGGGACGCGCTCCCGCAGCGCGACAAGCGCGGGTCCCAGCTCGCGGGCCCGAGCGGGGTCCTCGATCTGCTCCCACTGGTGGTGCGCGCGGTCGACGGCGCCCTCGACATCGGGCTCCCCGGGCTCCTGGCTCAGCCCGAGCCGGGCCTGGGCGGCCGCGATCCACAACTCGCAGCTGCGGGCGGGCTCCCCGGCGAGCCGTGCGAGATCTGCCCGCACCTCCATCCAGTGCACGGCCTGCTGCGACCGAGGCCCATGCCGCCGCAAGGCCTCCTGCTCCCACGCGACGGCCACCGCCACGGCCTCCCCGTGCCTCCCGGCCTGCGCGGCGGCGAGGATGGCGGGGTGCGGATCGGGCACGCCGACGGGTACGGCGGCGGGCGTCGGCCGGGCGGGGGGATTCCCGGAGCGGGCGGGAGCCCCGACGGGCGAAGCGGCCGTGAACGGGCCGGCCGGGACGTGTACGGGTGCTCCGTAAGGAGCTGACTCCGGTACGGCCACGGGTGCCGTGCCCGGAGCAGGCAGTGTGGCGGGGGCGGGCGCTCCACGCAGGCCGGGCATCGGGCCGGGCGCCGGGCCCGCGAGGGGAACGGGCACCGCTACCGGCCCCGATGCCCGATGAGAGGCGTTCCCTGGGACGGTCACCGGAGCCCCGTGCGGAACGGACTCCGGAACCGGCCCGACGCCACTCTGCGCAACGGGCAAGGCGACGGGGGCGGAAGCCCCGTGAGGAGCGGCCACCGGGACCGGCCCGGGGCCGGGCACCGCTACCGGCCTGGGCGCCCCGAGCGAAGCCGACGCCCCGACTGGCCTGGGCGCCCCGTGCGAAGCCGTCTCTGCGACGGGCGCAGACGCCCCGTGTGGAGCCGACGCCGCGACCGGCCCCGGGCCACCCTGGGAACCCGGTACCGGCCTACTCGCCGCCACGCCGCCACCCGGCCTCGCGGCCTGCGGCCCACCGGCGAAGGCCGGCGCCGGGCCGGGCCCCGGCAGTGGCAGCCCGCCGGACGCGTCGGCACCGACCGCCGGGGTCAGAAGCAGCGACTCCATCCCGCCCTGCTGAGTCGCCGCCTCCGCGTGGAGGTGGGGCAGGGGCGGGCGGGCGCCCGTGCGCCAGACCGTGGCGAAGTGGCGGAGGTACTCCGGGGTCGGGGGGGGGGCGCCCGCCCGGGGCGGGGGGGGGCCCCCC